>JALZDD010000613.1 GCA_030862715.1 Actinomycetota bacterium
GCAGGACCGAGGCCGGCTACCGGCTCGGGGAGCGGCTCGTCCAGCGGCAGGCTCATCAGGACGAAGCGGTGCACACGGCGGACAAGCCGTGGGACGGCTCCTGGGAGATGGCCATCGTCGTCACCGCCGGCCGACCTGGCCCCGAACGCGCCGTGCTGCGCGATGCGCTGAAGGCGCACCGACTCGCCGAGCTTCGCGAGGGGGTCTGGACCCGACCGGCCAACCTCCAGCGTCCGCGCTTCACGGACCCGGTGCTCCAGGCCTTCACGGCAACACCGGAGCAGGATCCGGTCGAGCTCGCCGCTTCACTGTGGGATCTCGGCGGCTGGGCGCACGAAGGTGAGCGCCTGCTCGAGCTCTTGTCATCCACGCCCCAGCCCGCACTCCGTCTCGCCACGGCGGCCGCGATCGTCCGCCACCTCAGCGACGACCCGCTCCTCCCGGTCGAGCTCCGCCCGGCGGACTGGCCCGCAGCCGACCTACGGGAGACCTACGGCGCCTATCAACGTGAGCTGAGCGAGCTCGCCGCGCTGCCCCGTTGAGCGACTCGAGGCACGGGGCGAGCGATGCGGACGACAGTACGTCGCGACTACGAGGACCGAGGTGGAGAGGCGATGCTCGGTTTGCGGCACGAAGGGTCCGATCGTCACAGCACCGCGGCGCGGGGCTCGCTAGGCACGACCGGGCAGGGCGGCCACCTGTGACAAGACGATCAGGAACTGCCGACCTTGATGCCTGCCTCGGGCAGGACACCGCTCAGCTGCCGGCGAGAGGTGATGTCGAGGGCGGCGAACACCTTGCGCAGATGCCACTCGACCGTATGTGCGCTGAGGAACAGCTGCGCGCCGATCTCTGGGTTGGTCAGGCCGCTCGCGGCGAGCTGGGCGATCTGTGACTCCTGAGCAGTGAGCCCCTCCCGGGCTTGGGCGGCGGCGCGCTTGCGGACCGTCCCACCGGTGGCGCGCAGCTCGCGCTGGGCTCGCTCGGCGAACGCATCCACACCGATGGGGCTCAACATCTCGTATGCGGTACGCAGGTGGTCACGTGCCTCCCGGCGTCGCTTCTCTCGTCGGAGCCATTCCCCGTAGAGCAGGTGGGCGCGAGCCTCCTGGACGGCAACGCCGCTGCGTCCGAGCCGCTCGATCGCCTCCTGGTAGAGGCGATCTGCGGTGGCGCCCTCGGTCAGCAGTGCGTCCGACCTGGCCTGGATGCCCAGCGCCCAGTCGGTGCCGCTCGCGTGCGTTCGCTCCTCCAGCATCGACCGTGCGGCATGCGCCTCGTCGAAGGCCCCGCTGCGAACGGCGGCCTCGACCCGCTCGGGAAGCGCCCATCCCACGTACGGGAAGCCGTCATGCTCGCTGGCCCGACGGGCACCAGTCAGGGCGAGGTCGTAGCGACCCAGGCCGTTGTACAGCACGGCGGTCACGTATCCGGCGAGCGCGAGGACGTACGTCTCACCGCGTTCAGTGGCGTCCTGGACGGTTCCGTCGAGGAGCTCCAGGGCGGCGTCCTCGTCGCCGCGCCAGGCGACCAGGTTCAGCGCGGCGTACCTCACTGGCGCGTTGCGAGTCGACACAGTGATCGCATTGCCCTCGTCGATCAGAGTGGCGGCGCCGCTCAGGTCGCCGGCGTGCAACCGGACGCCGGCAAGCGACATGAGTGCGTACGGTAGGACGCTCAGTGCCCCGATCTCGCGTGCTTGCTGAACGCCGCGGACGGCCATGGTCTCCCAAGCGTCGAAGTCCCACAGCAGGTGGATGCACGCCGAGTGCGCGATGAAGGCCGCCATCAGCCAGTTCATTGTGGCTTCCCGGTTGGTCAGCGGCTCCTCGGCGTACGACGCCAGGGCCCGCCGCAGTGCGGCGATCCCCTCGGCTTGGACGTCAGTCAGCGCAGCCGCTACTCCATCGAGAAGCAGGCTCGCCGGGGCGGCGGTCCGTGCCGCCGGCGCCCTGAGTGCCGCCAGGGCGATCTCCCTGGCGCCGGCGGGGCCGCTGAGGCGGCCCGCGACGACGGCCGCGCTGATTGCCTCGAGATAGGTCTCCCGCGCCAATGTCTCGTCGACCGCCTCCAGTCGCGTGGCGGCCTGGAGCAGGAGTGCCGCGGCGTCGCTGCCACGGGTTCGGGCGAACCGGATCCGCGCCTCCAGCCGCGCCAAGCTCGCCTGCTGGAGTTCATCGAGGGGACACATCTTGGCCATGGCGAGGAGCTCGAGGGCGGACTCTGGCGCGGCAGCGGCGAACTCGGCCTCGGCAGCGGCGAGAGCGCGTCCGCCTCGGCGGCCGGGATCCGGCGTCAGCTCGGCCGCTCGTTGCAGCATCACTCCGGCAGCCGCCAGCCCTCCGCGGCGCTGCGCCCGGTCAGCGGAGAGCTCGAGCTCCCTGGCGACCGTCTCGTCCACGCCCGCACATGCCTGGGCTGCGTGCCAGGCACGGCGGTCAGGTTCTGTTCGCCGGTCGGTCGCGGCCGCCAGCGCAGCGTGCACCTCGCGGCGGTCCTCAGCGGCGGCCGAGCGGTAGACGGCGGAGCGAACGAGCGGATGCCGGAAACGAACTCCCATCCCGAACTCCACCAGGCCCGCGTTCTTGGCGGGTGTTGCGTCTACCGCGAGCCCGAGGAGGTCGGCGGCTCGTCGCAGCAATGCAGTGTCACCGACGGGCTCGGCTGCCGTGAGCAGGAGCAGCTGACGGGTCTGGGGCGAGAGCTGCTCGAGCCGACGCAGGTAGTCCCGCTCGATTCGCGTGGCCACGGACATCATCCTCGGGGCCTCGAAACCGAACGCGAGCTCGGCCGGCGTGCGCCCCCGAGGGAGCAACAACAGCGCCAAAGGGTTGCCACGAGTCTCCGCGATGATGCGCTCGCGGACCTCTGGGTCGACTGGCCCGTAGATCGCCGAGGTGAGCAGTGCGTGCGCATCCTCGTCATCCAAGCCATGCACCTCGAGCTCGTCGAGCCCGGCCAAGTACTCGACGGTCGCTGGGTCGCGAACGGCGAAGACGATTGCGATCGACTCAGCGAGCAGTCGTCGAGCGACGAACGCCAGAGTCTGCGCCGAGATCCGGTCCAGCCACTGGGCGTCGTCGACGATGCACACCAGTGACTTTTGCTCGGCCGCGTTCGCCAACAAGGTGAGCGTGGCCAGCCCCACCAGGAAACGATCCGGCGCATCGCCGTCACGTAGGCCGAAGGCCGTGCTCAGCGCATCACGCTGCGGGCCGGGCAGCTGATCGAGGTGTTCGAGGAAGGGCGCGCACAGCTGGTGCAGTCCCGCGTAGGCGAGCTCCATCTCGGACTCGACCCCCGACGCCCTGGCGATCTCACAGCCGGCAGCGCGGCCGACCATGTACTCCAGCAGCGCGGTCTTGCCGACTCCAGCTTCGCCGCGCAGCACCAGCGCCGCGCTGTGGCCTTTGTGCACCGCGGCCAGCATCGCATCCAACGCCGCGCATTCATCGCGCCGGCCGATGAGGCCGTGCCCGGGGCTGCTCCGCATGGACCCCTCCCTGCCGCAATGCGACCGTAATGCGCCGAGCACGAGCGCCCCAAGGCACCGGCGGCACCCGCCTCGCGGTCACGGTATCAAACCTCGTCCTTGCATGACGCCGTTGTCACAGGTGTCGAACCCACCCGGTCGACCGACGTGCGGGCGGCCCGGAGTAGTTCTTGGAGAGGACCCCTCCTCACAGCCATTCGCGACTGGAACGGGTTGCGTCGGCGTGCCCGGACGCCGACTGCGTGGGCTCGTGACCCCGCGGCCACGCGGTCGACCACGGACTTCCGGGGCGCGATCCACCCGCGTATGAGGCGACGGTGGTCGAACTGGCATCTCGGGTGCCATTCCAACTTCCACTAGCAGAAGAGAGTTCGACCATGGGCACGTACGCCGTGGTGGCACCCGCCGCCGGCATCGACCGATCGGCGAGATCGGATCAATCCGTCGCTCAGGCGGCACCGCTGGAGGTCGACCTCGAGTCCGCGGTTGCGGTCTTCATCGAGCATCGGCCACGGCTGTTCAAGATCGCTCACCGAATCCTGGGCAGCGCCAGCGAGGCCGAGGACGTCGTGCAGGAGGTGTGGATGCGTTGGCAACGCACCGACCGGGGCGCGGTCATCAACCCGCCCGCCTTCCTCGCCACAGCAACCACTCGCATCGCCATCAACGTGATCCAGGCCGCCCACAGCAGGCGCGAGACGGCGGTCACCCCGTGGCTGGAGGGCCTGGCCGGCTCCGTACTGGACGGCGGTGACGGACCGGAGAGAACGGCCGAGCGCACCGAAGTCGTCGACCTGGCGATCGGGGTCCTTCTGGAGCGGCTGAACCCGGCAGAGCGGGCAGCCTACGTGCTGCGGAAGGGGTTCGACTACCCCTACCACACGATCGCTGCCGTGCTTCACGTCAACGTCGCGAATGCCCGTCAACTGGTCAGTCGCGCACACCGGCACCTGCACTACCCGCGACGTCAGCCCGTGTGCATCGACACACGTCGGCGCCTGGTGCGCGCGTTTGTCACCGCAGCCCGGGTCGGCGAACTGGACGAACTCGAGGACCTCCTTGCCGCGGACGTCGCAGGCATCGCTTGCTGACGCCCGATCGAGGCGGCGTCACAAACGCTGCCGCCACCCGGTCGTACCACGCTCGTGAGTTATAGGAGGCTTCCCATGGACATGACCAACTGCCCCGAATGCAGCTCACTGGCCGAGATCGAGTGGCGCGCGGTGCTCGACAGCACCGACGGACCGGTCGAGCACGCCCGTGTGCAGTGTGTTCGGCGCCATTGGTTCCTTCTACCGGTGGCAACGCTGAAGAGCGCCCGGCCTCCGCGTCCGGAAACTGTCCGGCGGTCCCCGTCACGCCCGTCATCCGGCGTGGAGGACACACCCTGAGCTGCACCCAAACCGGTGCGGCGGCAATTGAGGAAGCGCTCGACACGCAGTCGACGACTGCGTCGGCGCCGCTGAGCGTCTTCGTCCGTCTTCACGCTGTAGGCCAGCGGTGCCTCTGCCAAGAACTGACCCGACGCGCGCCGAATCGGACGCTGGTGAGGTCGGCGGTCACCAGAGCCCGGAACCTGTCGGACGGGACCGGACCGGGCCCGGCCGGCTCCCAGCTCGGCATTGGCCGTGATCGCCATCCGGCGTCATCCACGGATGGTGTCACACGCGGTCGGGCTGTCCGGTCCTGTGGGTGGCACCAACGCCCCGGACCACCTCCGGGCACCAGCACGCCACCCACACAGGCAAGGCCACGATAGAGAGGCACACCATGCACAGCTTCGACCCGACCACCACGACCGAACCCACTCACGTGTCGGCCGCGTGGCAGACCGCCCTCACCGTGCTGCAGGAAGCGGCACCCCCGTTCATCCCTCCCGGAGCACACGCGATGACCGTGGTGATCGAGTACCCGCCTGGTGACCCTGGTACCCCGCCGCACCGACACCCGGGACCATCATTCGGCTACGTGCTCGAAGGAGAGATGCTGCTCGAGGTCGAAGGCGAATCGGAACGGGTCGTCCGCGCCGGAGAGGCCTTCCGGGAGCCCGGTTGAGACGTCATCCATTACCAGGACGGCAACAATCGCACCGACGTCCCGCTTCGCTTCACCGTCACGATGCTGTGTGAACCGGGCGTGCCGATGCTCACGCTCGTGCCCGACGACGAGATCGCCCAACGCAAGGACCGTCGCGCAACTCGGCCGTCCTGACCACGCCGCGACATGCGGGCTCGTGCTGGGACCCGCACCCGCGTCGGGGGCGGTGCTGGAGGACGGAGGTCCTGATTGCAGCGCGGAAAAGCAGCTCTCAGCATCGCAGTGTCACAGAATCGGGCCGTGCTTGGTCATCGGTTCATGACCAATATCCCGGACGACCTCGACTTGGCAGCGATTGCGCGCCAAGCCCAAGTCGAGATCGAGGCCGCCGAGGCGGCGCAAGCTACGGACCCCACCCCCGACAGCGCCGCACTCGCCATGGACGCCGAACTCGGTTACTACGAGGCCGAGCTGAAAAATCTCCGTGACGCGGCGACCACGCTCGACGAGGCGGAGCTGAAGCCTGAATGAGGGCGACCTGCCCGACAAAGCCCGCCCGGCGATCACGTCGAAGTGTCTTTGGGCAGCGCGGTATGGATCTCCTTGCGGGACCCGATGTCGAGCTTCGAGAAGACCTTGCGGAGGTGCCAATCGACCGTGTGGCGGCTGAGGAACAACTGGGCGCCGATCTCGGGGTTGGTGAGTCCATCGGCGGCGAGGCGAGCGATCTGCGCTTCCTGTGGGGTGAGGGCAGTGTGCGTCGCGACGGTGCGCTTGCGGACCTTGGCTCCCGTGGCCTGCAGCTCGCGACGCGCACGCTCGGCGAACCCTTCAGCCCCGATCTGGGTCAGCATCTCGTGAGCAATGCCCAGATGCTCGCGAGCGTCGAGGTGCCGGTTCTCGCCGCGCAACCACTCGCCGTACAAGAGCCGCGCGCGGGCCAGGTCGACGCGGACTCGGGTCCGGCCGAGCCGCTGGATTGCCTCACGGTAGAGCCGCTCCGCAGCCACGCCCCGGCTCAGGAGCGCGCGCGAGCGCGCCTCGACACCAAGGGCCCAGTCGGTGCCGCTGGCTCGCGTCGTCGCCGAAAGCCGCTCGAGCGCGTCGGATGCCAGCTCGGGGACGCCGCAACGGGTGGCCGCCTCGACCAGCTCGGTCAAGCCCCATCGCGGCGCGCCGAATTCCTCTTGATGTCTGGCTGCCGCTTGGGCCGCGGTCACGGCCTCGCCGTATTGGGCGAGGCCGTTGCAGAGCACCGCGTGCCAGCAGTGTGCGACGGTGACCGCGAGCCCCTGGCCATCCGCCGTGGCCCCGCTGATCGTGCCCTCGATCAGCGCACGTGCCTCGTCCTCGCGGCCACGAATGGCAGCCAACGCGAGCGCTCCGAAGGGCGGCTGGTTGCTCCCGATCGCCGCACTGACCGTTCTCACCTCTTCGATCACCGACGACGCCGCCGCCAGTTCCCCGGCGAAGACGTGCACGACGGCGCACGAGTCGAGCAAGAGAGGGAGCTTGCTGAGCGCGCCGACCTCACGGGTGATCCTGACGTGACGGGTCGCGACCATCTGCCATCGCTCGAGGTCCCATAGATCCGCCGCGATGACCCCGGCAAGCAAAAGCCAGTGCAGCGACTCCTGGGCGGAGACGTCCTCGTCACAGATCGCCCTGAGGGCTCGCTCGATCATCGGCGCCGAGGCCGCGTAGCCCTCCGTGAGACGCACGGCAAGGGCATCCAGGAGCATGTCGGGTGCGCGTGGCAGATGCGGCGGCGGTGCCCCCCGCGCCGCGTCGCCAACCTCTCGCCACCCGGGGCTGTGCGCCAGATGGCCGGCGAATATCACTGCCGAGACCGCTTCCAGGTGGGTCTCACGAGCGAGCGCAACGTCGAGCTGCTCGAACTGGCGAGCGGCAGCGAGCAGCAGCGGAGGAGCCTCCGTGCCGCGGCCCTGCGCGAACGCGATCTGGGCATGCAGCACATTGATGCGTGCGCGCATGAGTTCGTCGAGCGGCCCCGTCTCCGCATTCGCGAGGAGAGTCGCCGCGGGCCCGAATGCGCCGGCGTGGATCTTCGCCTGTGCGGCGTCGACCGTGCGCTGCACACGTCGGGCGGGATCCTGCGTGAGTGAGGCCGCGCTCTGGAGGAACGCGGCCGCCGCCGCAATGCCACCGCGGGCCTGTGCCCGGCCCGCCGAGCGCTCCAGCTCTGCCGCCACCGTCTCGTCCGGCCCCGCCGTCGCGCGCGCGAGGTGCCAGGCCCGACGATCGGGATCGAGTCGAGCGTCGGTCGCCTCAGCCAGTGCTTTGTGTACCTCTCGGAGGGCGTGCGGGCCTGCGGCACGGTAGGCGGCCGAACGCGCCAGTGGGTGCCGGAACCTCACCCGTGTGCCGACTGTTATCAGTTCCGATGCTTCGGCGTCCGACACGGCTGCGTCCACAGCAATTCCGAGTCCGTCGGCCGCGTGCCGCAGCAACGTCACGTCGCCAACTGGCTCGGCGGCGGCGGTGAACAGGAGGCGTTGCGTCTCGGCCGGGAGCGACTCGAGGCGGCGCAGGAAACCCTGCTCGATCTCGCTTGCCAACGGCCGTGCGTCGGGACCGCCGAAGTCTGCCATCTCCGCGGCAGTCCACCCACGCGGCAGTTCGAGCAGCGCCAGCGGGTTGCCTCGCGCCTCAGCGAGGATTCGCTCACGCACCCGTTCGTCCAGGGGCCCGGTGACGACGGTATCGAGGAGCGTTCGCGAGTCCCGCTCGTTGAGCCCCGTGACGAGCAGGTCGGGAAGACCAGCGAGAGTCTCACCCCCGCTGGGCGTGCGGACCGCGAAGACGAGCACAACCGACTCCGCCAGCAGCCGGCGGGCGACGAACTCCAAGGTCAGGACCGATGCGTGGTCCAGCCACTGCGCATCGTCGATCAGGCACACCAGCGGCGTGTCCCCGCCGGCGTCCGCGAGCAGGCTCAGCGTGGCCAGGCCCACCAGGAACCGGTCGGGCACATCGCCGCCACGCAGGCCGAACGCGATCGAGAGTGCCTTACGTTGAGGCTCGGGGAGATGGTCGAGGCCCACGGCGAGCAACGGCGCGCAGAGCTGGTGCAGGCCGGCGTACGAGAGCTCCATCTCGGACTGGACGCCGGCGACCGAGACGATCCGACAACCAGCAGCACGCTCTTGGAGGTACCTCAAGAGCTCGGTCTTCCCGATCCCCGCCTCCCCACGCAGAGCCACGGCCGCACTCCGCCCGGCCCGCGTGCCCACCAGGAGGTCGTCGAGGGCCTCGCATTCAGCTCGCCGCCCGAGGAGTTCGGCACCTGACCTGCTGCTCGTCATCGCGGCCTCCCGACCGGGACGATACCCGACGGCGTGGGGGCCGACGCAGCACGGCACCGCGGCCGACCGGCGAAGCCTCGGCCCAGGGGTAACGACGCCCGTCAGTCGTCGGAGTTGCAGGCGTCGTCTCTGGCGAGCGACATGTATGAACTGCCGCCTTGACCGCGGTGAGCTCGACCGCCGTGGCCTGCCCCGCGAGAAGGTCCGCCAAATGACGGCGAGGAGACGGGTGACCGCTGCGGCGCTCATCCGCGCAACCGCGCGCAGTCGGTCCGAACAGCGCCTATGGGGCCGGGAGCCGAACCTCAAGCGATGCCGCTTGCGCGTGCCGCGCCTCGAGGTGCATTGGCCGGCCGTCGCCATCAACGGGCGCTGTGACGACGCTGCTCATGACGAGACCGCAGTGGTCGTGACCCCGGAGCTGCCGGCCGCTGTGGCTGGGCGGACACGAAGCGCGGACACGTCGAGCTCTAGGGTGACCGCGTCGGCCACGACCAAACCCCCGGCCTCCACCGGCGCGGACCACGACACTCCCCAGGCGCGGCGCGAGATGACGCTCGACGCGGTGAACGCCACCCGGACGTTACCCGCTGCGTCGGTAGTCACGCCGTGGTGGTGGAACTCCAGGGCCAGCGGGTTCGTGACCCCACGGATGGTGAGGTCGCCGAGCATGTGGAACGTCGAGTGGTCGACGCGGGAGATCTCGGTCGAGCGGTAGGCGATCACGGGATGGTGTGGCACGTCGAGGAAGTCGCTGGTACGCAGGTGGGCATCGCGTTGCGCGATGCCGGTCGTCACGCTACCGGCCTCGATGTCGACCTCCGCCGTGCTGCGGGACGGATCTACCAGGTCGATGTGCGCCGTTCCGTGGAACGTCTCGAAGACCCCATGGACGCGGGTGACCATGGCGTGCCGGGCCACAAACCCCAGCCGGGTGTTGGTTGGGTCCAGGACGTAGTCGCCGGTTAGATCCTCTAAGTATGTGCTGGACATCAGGTCCTCGTCTCTCAATGGGTTGCAGCACACCAGTCGACTCGTGGGACGCGGCGGATGAACGGCCGTTGTGACTGCGACGGAACGCGTTTGTCTGCCGGGCATGCACATCGTTGACCAGCCGGCGTGGATTTCTGTGACACCTCGAGGCCAATCCGGCCATACCTGACGCGTGTCGAGATGGGCTCGACAGTCACCTAGGACACAACCCCGACTGCGAGCGCCACCACTACCCAGAGGCCATCCCGACGCGCCCCAGCCGCCTCCACCGCTGGGCGCCCTCAGACCAACATCTCGATCTCGTTCCCAGACTTTCAGCGTCCCCCGGGATTTCCGCGACCTTCGAAGTGCCGCACACCTCGTGCGCCCCAGGCCGTGCGCGCGCTGCCGCGCTGTCGCGCCGCATGCGGTGATCGGCGACAGCTGGCCCCAGCGGTGGCGCAGCGAGGTGCGACCGGGAGCGCCACGACCGGCTGACCGATCGGTCTCGGGGCCGGGTCGAACCTCGGCTCGCAAGAGAGCCAACGCCCAGCGGCCGGTCGTGTCGGGAGAGGCAAGCGGCCCATTCACGCCTGCAGACGACAGTGCCGAGCGAAGGACCGACATGCACTGCCAGCCATCGCGATTCTTGCCACGCATGAGGGCCCAACAGGCCTATGACCTGCGGTAACAGGTTGATTCAGTAGTACCAGGGGTAGGGCGACCAGTCGGGCTCGCGCTTCTCCAGGAACTGGTCTCGGCCCTCCTGGGCCTCGTCGGTCATGTAGGCCAGGCGGGTGGTCTCACCGGCGAACATCTGCTGGCCGACGAGTCCGTCGTCGAGCAGGTTGAAGGCGTACTTCAGCATCCGCTGGGCCGTGGGCGACTTGCCGTTGATCTTGCGGCCCCACTCGAGCGCGACATCCTCGAGCTCGGCGTGCGGGACGGCGCGGTTGACGGTGCCCATGCGTACGCCGTCCTCGGCCGAGTACTCCTCGGCGAGGAAGAAGATCTCGCGGGCGAACTTCTGGCCGACCTGGCGGGCGAGGTAGGCGGAGCCGTAGCCGCCGTCGAAGCTCCCGACGTCGGCGTCGGTCTGCTTGAAGCGCCCGTGCTCGGCGCTCGCGAGCGTCAGGTCGCAGACCACGTGAAGTGAGTGGCCGCCACCGGCGGTCCAGCCGGGGACGACGCAGATGACGACCTTGGGCATGAAGCGGATCAGTCGCTGGCACTCCAGGATGTGCAGCCGGGCGAGCTTGGCCTTGTCGATCGGGGTGGGCTCCTCCGCGCCGGTCCGGCCGGCGGCGTACGCCTCGTCCTCCTCGTACTGGTAGCCGGCCTTGCCGCGGATGCGCTGGTCGCCGCCGGTGCAGAAGGAGTGCTTGCCGTTCTTGGCCGAGGGGCCGTTGCCGGTGAGCAGGACACAGCCGACGTCGGCGGAGGTCCGGGCGTGCTCCAGGACCCGGAGGAGCTCGTCGACGGTGTGCGGACGGAAGGCGTTGAGTACGTCGGGGCGGTCGAAGGCGATGCGTACGGTGCCGTGCTCCTTGGCCCGGTGATAGGTCAGATCGGTCAGATCCTCGAAGCCCTTCACCTCGTCCCAGCGGCTCGGGTCGAACGTGTCGGAGACTCCCTCGATGGCACTCATGCGGTCGAGGTTATCCGGGCTCGGAATAGCCCGCGTCCCCGGCTGTTGTAGTGAGCATGACCGAACTGCAAGGTGAATACGTCCCGAGCACGGCCGACTGGGTGCGCGAGCAGGTTGCCGCGTTCGAGGCCTCCAACGGCGCCGAGGCCAACGTCCTCGAGCGCGACGGCAAGCCGATCATCCTGATCACCAACCGCGGCGCCAAGAGCGGCGCGATCCGCAAGACCCCGCTGATGCGCGTCGAGCGCGACGGCCGCTATCTCGCGGTCGCCTCGATGGGCGGCTCGGACAAGAACCCCGCCTGGGTGGCCAACTTCCGCAAGTACCCCGACATGGTGCTCCAGGACGGCGGCACCAAGAAGGCGTACGTCGCCCGCGAGCTCTCCGGGGCCGAGCGGGAGGAGTGGTGGGACTACGCCGTGAAGACCTGGCCGACGTACGGCGAATATCAGCCCAACACGTCCCGGATCTTCCCGCTCTTCCTGCTGGAGCCGGCAGGCGAATAGCTCGCCAATTGACGGGTGTGTAACCGGGACAGTGCCACGGCTGTCGGTTCGCGACGCTAGGGTCTATGGCCATGCCGTTCCTGCTACGCGTCGAGCTGCCCGATATCCCGGGTTCCCTCGGTCGCCTCGCCTCCGCCATCGGTGAAGCCGGTGGCGACATCGAGGCGATCGAGATCGTCGAGAAGAACAAAGTCGACGGAAGAGCTGTCGACGATGTGCTTCTCGAGACCCAACCGGGAACGATGCCGGACTCCATCGTGTCGGCGTGCAACGAGCTCGAAGGCGTGCAAGTCGTCTGGATCTCCCGCTACGCCGCCGGCGGCAACCTCTTCCTCGACCTCGAGGCCGTCGAGGACCTCACCGAGAACGCCCTCGAGGCGCTCGACCGGCTCGTGGACGTGCTGCCCCTGACCTTCCGTGCCGACTGGGCCATCCGCGTCCACCGCGTCAAGGGCATCAGCCGCGCCACCGACGGCTCACCCGAGAACGTCCCCTTCATCGAGCTCGACCGCCCCGAGCGGATCGAGGTCGAGGGTGAGGACGAGAACATGTTCGCCGGCGCCCGCATCGACGGCAACGAGATCGTCATCATCGGCCGCCGCGGTGGCCCCGACTTCCTCGACTCCGAGCTGGCCCGCCTCGGCCACCTCGCCTCCCTCGCCACCTCCATCGCGCGGTCCTGACGCTGCTCAGTGCCCGAGTCGCTGGCGGAGGCCGGAGGCGCGCTGGGCTCGGCGGGTGATCGCGGCGGTGACGGCGTCGGCGGTGCCGACGATGCGTACGCTCTCCTGTGCCCTGGTCACCGCGGTGTAGAAGAGCTCGCGGGTGAGCAGGGGTGAGTCGTCGGGCGGGAGCAGGACGGTGACGGACCTGGCCTGGCTGCCCTGGGACTTGTGGACGGTCATCGCGTGCAGGGTCTCGATGTCGCCGAGGCGTGAGGGCGCGTACGTCGCGCCGCCCGCGATCGCGACGCGGAGGTCGCCGCCGGCGTCGGTGTAGGTGACCCCGGTGTCGCCGTTGAAGAGACCGAGGCCGTAGTCGTTGGCGGTGACGAGGACCGGCCGGCCCGGATACCACTCGTGACCCCAGCCGATGCCGAGCGGCTCACCGGTGGTCTCGGCCAGGCCACGCTCGATCTGCCGGTTCCAGTGGGCGACGCCCGAGGGGCCGTCGCGGTGGGCGCAGAGGAGGCGCGACTCGTCGAGCATCCGCACGCAGCGCTCCACGTCGCCCGCGAGCGCAGCCTCGTGAAGGGCGGCGGCGTGCGTGACCAGGCCACGCTCGACCTCGGCCACCCGGTCCTCGTCGGCAGGGTCGACGAGCTCGACCGCGGGGTCGCCGGACTTCAGCACGTCGAGCGCCGCGTCGGCGTCGCCGACCCGCAGCGCCTCGGCGAGAGCGCCGATCGCGCCACCGAAGCGATGGGTGATGCGGAGCGCGGCGACGGCGGCGGGCGAACGCACGGCGAGCCCGGCCACGAGGTCGGAGAGCACCGCCCCGGCCTCCACGCTCGCGAGCTGGTCAGGGTCGCCGACGAGGATCAGCCGCGCCTCTGGACGTACGGCCTCGAGGAGCCGGGCCATCATCGTCAGGGAGACCATGCTCGTCTCGTCGACGACGATCACGTCGTGCGGGAGCCGGTTGGTGCGGTGATGCTTGAACCGGGTCGACGAGCCGGGTCGCCAACCGAGCAGCCGGTGAAGGGTAGACGCGGTGAGACCTGAGAGGCGGGCGCGGTCGTCGGCGGTGAACTGTGGCGCCCGCTGGGCGCCCTCGACGGCCTCCTGCAGCCGCGCGGCCGCCTTGCCCGTCGGGGCGGTCAGCGCGACCCGCAACGGGGTCGAGGACTGCTCGGTGAGCAGCGCCAGCAGCCCGGCCACGGTCGTCGTCTTGCCGGTGCCGGGACCACCGGTGAGCACCGTGGTCGCCTGCCGGGCGGCGGCGAGCGCGGCGGCACGCTGCTCGGCGTAGCCCTCGCCCGGGAAGAGCCGGGCCGCGGTCGCCTCCAGCAGGGTCTCGTCGGCCACGGGTCGCGGCGAGGCCAGCCGGGCGAGCAGGTCGTCGCGTACCTGTCCCTCTTCGCGGTGATAGCGGTCCAGGTAGAGCAGGCCGTCCTCGACCTGCACCAGGGACTGCGCCGCCAACGGGCTGTCGGCGACGGCCTCCAGCCAGCCGGCAGCGGCCGGCCACGGCAGCGTCTCCTCGGTCTCGCGCAGCGCCGTCAGGTCGACGCACACCGACCCGTGCCGGACCGCGCGGACCGCCAGCGCCACCGCCAGTCGCACCTCGTCGCGCTCTTCTCCGGCGAGCGCGGACGCGCGGGTCGCGACATGTACGTCGGCCGCCGTCAGCACGCCCTCGCGGTTGAACGACGCGAGCAGGCCCGTCGCGGACCGAGCCAGCCGTGCGTCGAAGGGGTCCTCGGACTCCCAGCGCTCGATCATGCGGTCACTCCGTCCGATAGCGATCCGTCCAGCAGGTCGGACAGCGCGACCGCCAGGGACGCGGGTGGCTGCCAGGTGAAGACGCCGGTCGGGATGCCGTCGACGATCGGGGTGTCCGGACCGAGCATCCCGCGCACGTAGAGGTAGAGCACGCCTCCGAGGTGCGTCTCGGGGTCGTACCCGGGCAGGCGCCAGCGCAGGAAGCGGTGCACCACAGCGGAGTAGAGCAGCGCCTGCAGCGGATAGTGGGAGTGGAGCATCGCCTCGGCGAGCTTCGGCTGGGTGTAGTCCATCGCCTCCACCCCCAAGAAGTTGGTCTTGTAGTCGACCACCACGAACCGTCCGCTCGGCAACCTCAGCACCACGTCGACCGAGCCGGTCAGGTAGCCCCGCAGCGACTGGTCGCCCAGCGGCGGCGCCTCGAGCCGGTCCGCGTACGTCACCATCGGGTCGTTCGCCGGAAGGTGGGCCCGCAGGAGTGGCGCGAGGTCACGGAGGCACACGTCGGGATCCTCCGGCCCGCGGGTGTCACCGCCGCCGAGCGGGATCTCGAAGTCGAGCTCCCGCAGCCGGTCGCGCAGCGGGATCTCGGCCAACGTCAGCCCGTCGGCCAGCGGGCCGAGCGGGGTCAGGTTGAGCGGCAGGATCCCGGTCGCGAGATCCTCGGCCGAGGCCGGCACCGGCCACCAGCGCAGCTGCTCACGGGTCCTGGTCAGCACCTCTTCGCCCAGGTCAGGGGCATCCGGGTCGGTGTGCTCCAGGACCGCGTGGACCAGCGAGCCGAAGCCGGCACCCTTGGGCAGCTCGGCCATCGGGGAGAGGTGCTCCTCCTCCGCGGGGGTCTCGACGAGATCGACGTCCTCGGCGATGGGCTCGTCGTCCTTGCCCTCGACCTCCGGCTCCGAGGTCGCCGCGACGCCCTCGTCGACCCGGATGAGCCCCGAGTAGGACGTACGCCGCCACTCGGCGTCGACCTCACGGGTGAACGGCCGCGCGGCGAGCATGCCGGGCGGCGCTTCTCGCACCGGCGGCACTGTCGTCACCGGCACCGCTTCCTCGGCCACCGGACCGCCATGGCGCGCGACATTGCTCAGCAGACTCGCCGCGTCCTCGTCGCTCGGCACAGGGACGTTGTCAGGAACCGCCGCTTGGCCAGGACCTCGCCCGAACAGCAGCCGGTGCAGTCCGCCGGTGGCGGTGTTGGCGGTCGGTGCCCACCATGCGACGACCTGCGACTGCGCTCGGGTCAGCGCGACGTACAGATCACGAAGCTCCTCACCCAGCTCCTCGGCCTGGTGGCGCGCCAGGTGCTGGGCCCACTGCGCACCGGTACGGGTGACGTCGATCGTCCGCTGCCCCGAGGCGTCGTGGAACCGGGCGACCTCCGGGTCGCGGACGAAGAAGTCGTAGGCGAAGGGCAGGTAGACGATCGGGTACTGCAGGCCCTTCGACCCATGCACCGTCACGATCTGCACCGCCGCGGCGTCCGAGTCGAGCCGCCGCGGCCGCTCGGCGGCGGCAGAACGCCGCCGCTCGTCGCGGAACCAGGCCAACAGCGCCGGCGGCCCGAGCGAGTCGCGCACGGAGATGTCGTGGAGCAACTGACCCAGATGACGTACGTCGGTGAGCAGCCGATCCCCGTCGGTGCGACGCAGCACGCGCGCGGTGAGACCGCGCTCCTCCGCCGCCTCGATCAGGGCGGCGACACCTCGGCCGCGCAACAACAGCGCCCACCCGCGCAGCGTGTCGGCGATGCGCGAGGTCAGCGCCTCGCCGCCCGCGTCGAGCTCGGTCGCGGTGTAGCCGAAGAACACGCTCAGTCCGGCTGCCCGCACCAGCGGCGTGCGGTGGGGCGAGTCGAGCGCCTGCAGCAGCGCGAGCCAGTCCTCGCCGGCGGGAGTCAGGAAGACGTCGCCGCCGCCGGCCATCACCGCCGGGATGCCGTGCTCCTGCAGGACCCGCTGGACCAGCAGTCCGTGGGAGCGCACCGCGACGATGACCGCGACGTCCCCTGCCTGGACCGGGGCGTCGCACCAGGTGGCCCCGGAGCCGAGCAGCTCGGCGATGTCTCCGGCGAGGTCCCGGGCGATGTGGGTGCGCGCGTCACCGGCGGTGATCATCTTGCCGCGGGTGAGCTTGAAGCCGCTGCGGCCGACCCGGCGGATCCGGAACGGCGCCGGATGCGGGACACCGGCCAGCCGGGAGCCGGCGTGATGGGCCTTCACGTCGTGGACGACGATGTCCGGGGAGCCCAACGCCGCGCCTCGCAGGATCACCTGGAGCCGCTCGACCAGCGGGGCGTCGCTGCGCCAGTTGGTGTCGAGCGTCGCCTGCGTCTCGGCCGCTCGGGCGGCGGTCAGGTAGGTGAAGACGTCACCGCCGCGGAAGGCGTAGATCGCCTGCTTCGGGTCACCGATGAGCACGAGCGTGGCGTGGCCCTCGAAGGCCCGGGAGAGCACCTGCCACTGCACCGGATCGGTGTCCTGGAACTCGTCGACCAGGACGATCCGCCACCGCTGTCGCATCCGTGCCCGCGCCGGAGCTGACGGGTCCTCGAGCGCGACCGCGAGCCGGGAGAGCAGGTCGTCGTAGGACAGGACACCGCGCATCTGCTTGCGCCGGTCGACCTCGTCCCGCACCGCCTCGGCGAACCGCACCCGCGCGCCAGCGACCGGGTCCTCGGCGGGCGCCTGAGCCAGCACGGACTGCGGGTCCTCGACCGCGGTGCGCGCCAGTCCCAGCGCGTCGTCGCGGTCGAACGGCGGGCGCTCCCGAGCCTCGCCGAACCACTTCAGGTAGAGGTCGTCGACGACCTCCACGACCAGCTCGTCGAGCGACTCGACCAGCTCGGCACCGGCGTCGGTGTCACCGGCCACCCCCAGCGAGCGCAGCACGAGCTGGCAGAACTGGTGGGTCGTCGCGATCGTCGCCCCGTCGAAGGAGGCGAGCGCGTCGCGGACGCGCTCGTGGCGTACCCGGATCTCGTCGTCGGACACGTCCAGCAGCAGCTCGAGGTGGGCGTCGAGCGGGGCCGGACGCTGCCCGGCGACGGCGGCTGCGAAGGCTCGCTCGGCCTCGACCAGGTGGGAGCGCACCCGGTCGCGCAGCTCCTGGGAGGCGGCGCGGCCGAAGGTGATCGCCAGGATCTCATCGAGCGTCGCCTCGCCCTCGACGACGTAGCGGGTGACCAGGGCGCCGATGGTGAAGGTCTTCCCGGTGCCTGCCGAGGCCTCGATCAGCGTGGTTCCGGTCGGGAGGGGACCGGTCAGGTTGAATCCGTCCATTACCAGCTCCCCTGCTCCGCGGTGAGCAACGGCGACCAGACCCGCATCGCGAGCGCACCGAAGCGGGTCGTCTCCCCATCGAACTCCTCGCCGGCCTTAGGCGGGTCACCCAGACCAGGGATCCCGGACCCCTTGCCCCAGGCTCTTACCTGCTCCACGTCGGACTCCTCGCCCTCGAACCGTCCGTCGTTCCAATCCCAGCCGGCCTTGTAGAGCGCGTCGTCGATGCCGGCCTGGGTCCGCCGCTGGCGCGCGTAGGTGAGCGAGGTCTTCAGCGGCAGCGGCAGCGGTGCCGAGAGCCCCCGGTCGCGCAGCCGCACCAGGTCACGCAGCACATCGACCGCGGTGTGGTCGAGCGGCCCGAGCTGGGAGAGCCCGTACGGCGTACGCGACCGGGAGTTGCCCGGACGACCCAGCGTCCAGGCGCTCCAGGCCCGGTCCTCGTCGGAGGCGGCCAGCGCGACCAGCTGCACCCACGACTCAATCCGCTGCTTGGCGCCCAGGCGCGAATATGTCACCGGAGCCAGTCGGTCGCCATAGACCTGTGGCACGGTGCCGGTCAGTCGCCGCCCGTCGCCGAGATCGACCTCGACGTCGACGGCCCGCGCCTGTCCGGTGGAGATGCCCGCCTGCCGCACCCGCAGCGCCTCGGCCGCGATCGGCTTCGCCTTGGTGATGACGTCGGTGTGGATGCGCCAGCCGAGCCACTTCGGAGGCAGTACGCCGCGCCGCCAC
Source organism: Actinomycetota bacterium (assembly GCA_030862715.1). The sequence continues at coordinate 18,446 of JALZDD010000613.1, forward strand.
TCCTGCTGGGTCGCCTGCTCCTCCGACATCCCGGCGAGCAGATCATGGAGCAACCGGTCGCCCACCGACCACTGCCCCAGGCCGTCGAGCTCGACCGGCAGACCGTCGGAGAGCGGGTCGTCATCACGCGGCAGCGCCAGGTCCAGCCGGTCGCGGAAGAACGCACGCACCGGTGACCGGTAGAAGGCCAGCAGCTCCTCGAGCGTCAGGTCTCCGGCTCGGGTCGGCGCCAGCGGGTCGGGCAGGAACTCCGGCGGCTCGACGCGGTCGGACACCGCGGCGAGAGCGCCGGCCTCGGCGGCTTTGTCGAAGGAGAAGGAGTGCCCGGCGACCAGCGCCCCGGGCGTCAGGTTGCGCGGGTCGAACGGCTGCAGCGGATGCCTGGTCGTCACGACCTCCTTGACCGGCCTCCCGTCAGCGGAGACGGCGGTCGCGTCCAGCGTGTCCAGCAGCTCCCCGAGGGGCACCGCGGGCGGCCGCGGCTGGCCCGAGTACTCGTTGGCGCCCGTATAGGTCACCACCAGCGTCTCGGTCGCCGCCAGCAGCGCGTCGAGGAACAGCTGGCGGTCCTCGCTGCGCAGGTCACGCTCCCCGGTCTGCGGGTCACGGGCCAGCAGGTCGTCGCCGTCGGTGATCCCGACCCTCGGGAACACCCCGTCGTCCATGCCGAGCAGGCAGACCACGCGATGGGGCACCGACCGCATTGGCACCAGCGTGGACACGGTCAACGTCCCGGTGCGGAAGTTGGCGCGCGTAGCCCGTCCGGCCAGCCGCGCCCCCAACAGCGCACGCACGTCGGGCAGCCGCAGCTCGTCGACCTCGTGCCCCGCGGCAGCGTCCCGCACCCGGGACAGCTCCCTGGTCACCTGGCCTGACTGCCACTCGTCGTTGGTCGAGACCGACGTCAGCGCGGCGACACCCTCCTCGATCACCTTCAGCCAGTGCTTCAGCGGATGCACCCCGGCCAGCTCATCGGTCACGTCCTGCAGACGGTCGACGAGCTCGGCGAACCTCCCGGCCAGCTCGACCGACCCGCTCCCGACATCGTCGAGCGGCAGCGTCGTGTCCAGCCAGGTCGCCGGGTCCTCGGACATCGCAACCCCGGTGAGGATCCGGTCCATCCCGAAGCGCCAGGTGTTGGCGACGTACGTCTCCAGCCCGAAGGGCTCGCGGTGCTCCGCATCGAAGCCCCATCTGATCCCGGCGTCCTTGGCCCAGTCCTCGAGCTGCTCCAGGGCGTCGTCATTGAGCCCGAACCGGCGCCGAACCGGATCGAGATGAGCAAGATCGAGTACGTCGCTCACCCCCGCCCGGCCGCCGGCCAGGTCGAGCAGCCTGGTGGCCACGTCCAGCAGCGGGTTCGTACGCGTCAACGACCGGTCCGCCAGCTTCACTCGCAGTCGGTGAGCGGGGTGCCCGGTCTCGCCGGTCATCTCCTCCAGCCCGAACCCGGCCTCGATCAGCGGCGCGAAGGTCTCGATGTCGGGGCACATCACCAGAACGTCCCGCGGCTCCAGCGTCGGGTCGTCCTCGAGCAGCCCCAGCAGCACCTCGCGCAGCACCTCCACCTGGCGCGCCTCGCCGTGGCAGGCATGCACCTGGATCGAGCGGTCCACCGACTCCAACACCCGGCCCGCGCGATCGCCGAGGGTGTTGTGCCGGATGTCCTCCTGCAGCCATCCGAGCAGCGCCCCGCCGCTGGTTGAGCCGCGAGCGCCAGCGAGCGTGTCGAAACCAACACAGTCGTCTACCGCGGCCAGCTCCGCAAGCCCCCGCTGCAGCTCCCGCGTATCCCGCCCCAGCGTCGCCAGCAACGGATGTCCGACCGCGTCGTGCGACCGGTCCGCCGTCCGCGCGACCGTCCCGTCCAGTCCGGCGAGCGCCTCCCAAAGGGCCTCGGAGGGATGCGGCAGCCACAGGTGCACCTCCCGGTGCTCCCCCAGCGCCGCGACGAGCTCGATGTCGGTCGCCGAGAGCCGGGTGTGCCCGAACAGCGAGACCCGCTCCGGCAGCTCGAACTCCCGGGGCTTCTCCTTCAGCCGCGCGACCGTCGCCGCCTGACGCTCCATCGGCGTCGGCCCGCCGACCAGCCCGGCAACGGCCCGCCACAACGGCGGCTGCCACGCCAGATCCTCGGCGATCTCGCCCCCGAGCCCGTCTGTGTCCCGCCCCGCACTCCAGTCGGCGACCACCGCCGGCCGTTGGTCTGCGTACGCAGCGAACAACCGCGCCAGCCGCCGCGCCAGCGCCAGCCGCCGCCCCCGCCGACGTACGCCTTCCTCCGTCGCATCCCCGTGCCCCAGATGCATCGCGAGCGGCCTGGCCCAGGGCTCGTCCAGCGATGCGTCGATCGCCGCCAGCACCGGCCAAGTCAGCGACTCCGGCGCCCAGGGATCCTCATCCCCCGTGCCCGCGACCTCCGCGAACAGCGACCAAGGAGACCGGAAGTCGACCCCCGCACAGATCCCGTCCGCACGCCCGTCAGCAGCCCCCAGCCGATGCGAGAGCCGCTGCGACAACCACCGCTCCACCCCACGCGCCGGCACCACCACGACCTCCGTCGCGAACGGATCCCCCAACGGCACCGACAGCAGCTCACCGAGGGAGTCGGCGAGCAGATCGGTCCGCGGCGCGCGGTGCAGATGTACGACCACAGACCGCAACCTATCGGGCACCGCCGACACAGCTCGCGGGTGATGTATTACAAGGATCTACTGCGGCCGACCTCGGTCAGCCATCGAACTTGAACGTCGGCATCACGTGATTGATCAGTTCGTCCATCTCCTTGGGCGTCGCAAAGGCGTTGGTGAAGGTCCACTCCACAGAAACCTGCCTGCCGTCGATGAGCACGCCGTAGTTCTCGAAGGTGTTCGTGTCGTTCTTCTCCCGAATGTGGAAGAAGGTGTAGCCGCCGTACTTGACGTCAGGAAGGCGCTTCGCCCCCGGCCCAGCCGCGCTCATGCGAGCATCTGCGAGCTCGTCGGTGTTGCGAGCAAGAGACGCCGTGTCCGCGTCAAGCACTGCACCTCCCGGCGAACTCCCGTTCTCGCCGGGGGCATCGATCAACCAGTAGGGGTCGTCGAAACGCACGTTCCAGTTAGCGGGAGCGCTGAGTTGCGCCCCATTCTGGTCAGCCACCTGCGGAGCACCAGTTGGTTCGGTCGGTGCACCCGACGTCGCAGAGGTCGACGAGCTCGGCGGCTCCGAGGGATCATCATTGCCTCCGCCGCAAGCAGAAAGCGCAACTGCGGTGAGAACAGACGTGGCGAGTGCGGCGAGCCGACGAGCCGTACGGCCCTTCCGAGATGCAGTCATGCCCGAGAGCGTAATGGCTGCCTCCGTCTGATGATTGCGCGTGACCATCTTCGACCGTCGTGTTTAGACTTTGCCTACTGCGCGAACTGACTCGGAGGCCAACATGGCAGGTGCAAGCTCAACCGGGGTCAATGAGACTCTCGTCAACACGATCAAGGATGTGCTCACCGACGCGAAGATCGAGATCGACGCGGTCCACGTCGAGAGGCCGGCATCCAAGGCCCTCGGAGGCGGAGCAACGGCGGCGACGCTCGAGAGCCTGATGAACCGAGCCACCGATCGCATCAACTCGGCAATGTCGGAGACGTCCAATGCACTGATCATGTTCGTCGATGGGCTCGACGCCGCCGTGCGCGCTGTGAAGGACGCCGACGAAGAGGCCGAGCAGGCGTTCCGCAACAAAATGACCTCGGCGGTCGAGATGATCGATGAGCCGTTCTTCAACAACCTGATGAAGGACGATCGTCCGAACATGCCGGGTTTCCAACTGCCGTTCTTTCCACTGTCCCCCGAGGCCTTGCAAGAGATCGCGTCTCGATCCGAGTTCGGCCAGGATCAGGAGGACTGACCTGTGGCTGGTGTCAAGGGCACGATGATGATCATGCTGGAGCAGTACGTCGCAAATGCTGCCCCCGAGGACGTTGAGAGCCGCTTGGCTGAGTGGCGACGCGCGCGCAGAGCGATGAGTGAAGCCGCCTCCAGCCTGGATATGGCAGGAACGAGAGTTTCCGAGGCCTTTGAGGAAACATCCCTGACAACGGCGGCCGCCAAGTCAGCTTTCAAGCAAGCTTCGGGCGACCTGAAAGAGAAGGTTGCTCAACTCGACGCGGCCGTCGAGGCGCTGAGCAAGGCGCGCGCAACTACAAAACGGGCGCAGGAGATTCACAAGCAGCTTGCGGCATCCCTCCCAACCTCCCACGGCCCTGCGCCCGACCCTTCGGCACCGCAATACGCCCAGTCCGGAACTGGCGTCGACACTGCCACGGCAGCGCAGAACCAGAAGGCGCTCCAGTCGGACCGAGCTGCCTGGCAGGCCCGAGAGCAGGCGATCGCCGACGCCGAGCAGGCGGCAGCCCAGCAGATCCAAGAGGTCGACGAAAGCAATTACACGGCCGATCCCCCGGTGCGGGATATCACCGACATGCCGAAAAGCGATTCGGACAAGGCTCCGGCGGCCCCCTCGTCTCCAGGTTCGTACAGCGCGATCGCGGCGTCCCGAGCCCGGATGGCGACGTATAACTCAGGCACGCTCTACCCCGACGGCTGGGGCCACGAGCTGATCGCCCAGGAGAAGGCGAACATCGCGGCGCACGAGGCCGAGAACACGCCTGAGTGGAACGGCACTCAGTGGATCAATGCTGACGGCAGCCCGGCACCTTCGACGTCGTACGCGATGGTCGAGACGGCTGACGGGCTTGCCCCTCTCGGCGGCGGCACGAGCGGGATGTCCGCCCTCGCGATCGCCGGCGGCGGAGCCCTCCTCGGCGCTGGTGTGGCCAAGGCGCTTGCCAACAAGTTCGCGTCCGGAGCGGCTGCCAAGGCAGCGACAGCCAGCGCCACGTCGAGGTCTGCATCTGCCAGGGCCGGCGCTGCCGGTGCCCGAGCGGGTGCCGGAGCTGGCGCGGGTGCACGCGGAGCCGGAGCCGGGGCTGGCGCACGTGGCGCCGGAGCCGGGGCAGGTGCCCGCGGCGCTGGTGGACG
>JALZDD010000614.1 GCA_030862715.1 Actinomycetota bacterium
CCCGGCCGTACGTCGTGTTGAACCGGATCGCGATGTCCCGGGCGAGCTCGACGTGCTGGCGCTGGTCGTCACCGACGGGCACCTCGGTCGCCCCGTAGAGCAGGATGTCGGCCGCCATCAGCACCGGATAGGTGAACAGCGAGGCGCGCACCGACGCCCCCGCGCGGCGCGACTTCTCCTTGAACTGGATCATCCGGCCGAGCTCGCCGGTATGTGCGACGCACTCGAGCAGATAGCTGAGCGACCGATGCGCGGGGACGTGGGACTGGATGAACAACGTGGCCGGTTCGAGCCCGGACGCCATCAGGAGGAGAGCCATCTCCTCCGTCCGCGTACGCAGCACCGAAGGTTCGTGCGGCAGCGTCAGCGCGTGCAGGTCGGAGAGCCCGTAGAAGGCGTCCGAATCGGCTGTGGCGGCCATCGGCCGCAGCGCGCCGAGCAGGTTGCCGAGGGTGAGCCGGCCGGAGGGAGTGATGAGGGAGAGTCGCCTGGTCATGGTGGACCTTTCGTGGTGAGGCCCACGGGTCAGCGACGATCAACGAGAAAGGCCGCCCGTGGGCGGCCTGATGTGAGTGATCAACAATCGGGTGGACCGCCTAGGAGGCGGACCACCACTGGGTGGAACGAATGCTGAACACCTCTCCAGTGTCGCACACGTCACGGATACCGTGTGGCCCATGACGACTCCGCCGACCACGTGGCCGACCTCGTGCCAGGGGCACTCGACGGTCGTTTTCGACGAGAGCCTGGCCGACTACGACTTCGGCCCGACCCACCCGATGGCGCCGATCCGGGTGGACCTGACGATGCGCCTGGCCGGCGAGCTCGGCGTACTCGAGCACCTGAAGGTCGTGGAGGCGCCGATGGGCACCCCGGAGCAGCTGCTCACGATCCACGACGAGAGCTACATCGAGGCGGTCATCAAGGCCGGTCGGAGCGGAGAGTCCGATCTCGCCCACGGCCTCGGCACCGAGGACGACCCGGTCTTCGCGCACATCCACGACGCCAGCGCCCACATCGTCGGCGCGAGCATCGAGGCCTGCCGCCAGGTCTACTCCGGCGAGAGCCTGCACAGCGCCAACATCATGGGCGGTCTCCACCACGCGATGCGCGGCCGCGCCGCCGGGTTCTGCATCTACAACGACGTCGCCGCCGGCATCCAGTGGCTCCTGGACCAGGGCGTGAAGAAGGTCGCGTACGTCGATGTGGACGTGCACCACGGAGACGGTGTCGAGCGGGCCTTCTGGAACGACCCGCGCGTCCTGACGATCTCGCTCCACGAGACCGGCCAGCTGCTCTTCCCCGGCACCGGCTTCGCCGAGGAGGTCGGTGGGCCGGAAGCCGAGGGGAGCGCGGTCAACGTCGCGCTGCCGCCCGGCACCGCCGACCACGGCTGGCTGCGCGCCTTCCATGCCGTCGTACCCGACCTGATCCGTGAGTTCCAGCCGGAGATCCTGGTGACCCAGCAGGGCTGCGACTCGCACACCGACGATCCCCTCGCCGACCTGGCGCTCAGCGTGGACGGCCAGCGGGCGGCGTACGTCTCGCTTCATGAGCTCGCCCACGAGGTGTGCGCGGGCAAGTGGGTGGCATTCGGCGGCGGTGGTTATGCGGTCGTCGACGTCGTGCCACGCGCATGGACGCACCTTCTTGCGCTAGTGTCGGGGAATCCCTTGGAGCCGACGCTCGACGTGCCAGGTGGCTGGCGCGAGCACGTGCAGACGCGCCTCGGGAGGGTCGCACCGTTGCGCATGACGGACGGACGTGAACCGGCCTACCGCGACTGGGGGAGCGGATATGACCCCGGCACGTGGCTGGACCGGCAGGTCCACGCGACTCGCACAGCGGTGTTCCCGCTGCACGGGCTCGACCCGATGCCGTAGCCCGGTCCCATAGTTTCGGGACGGCCTAGAAACCGGAGTTCGTCGCGCCCAATTGCAACTCGACACGCCGGTGGTATGTGAGATTCTCAGGGGTGTCCCCTTCCCCATCAGTCACATCAGGCCCTATTCTCACTTTGGGATCGCGTTTTGGACCGGCGGTGGGGAAGCCGCCGGCGTCGCGATCACTCGAGAGAGAACGGTGGAAGCAGATGGTTACTCCTTCTGGAGACATCTCTGACAGCAAGTTCCTGACCGTTGCCGAGGTTGCGTCGATGATGCGCGTATCCAAGATGACGGTCTACCGGTTGGTTCATTCGGGCGAGCTGCCTGCGGTGCGTGTCGGTCGTTCCTTCCGGGTTCGGGAGGACGACGCGAACGAATACCTCAAGAGCTCGTTCTACAACGCGGGCTAGTTGTCGGACCCCGCGCCCGGGCACCTAGGGCGCGGGGGCAACACCGGTCCCATCGGGTCACCGATTCTCTCTGGGTGCCCTGGCTTCGTTAGTCTTACCCCCTAGGTCTGTTTGCCGCGCGCTGCGGTGAGTGGCCGCGTCGGCACAGGGCCGGCATTCTCTGCAACGATCGTGAAGGGTTCCCCGTGGGTTCTGTCATCAAGAAGCGTCGCAAGCGCATGGCGAAGAAGAAGCACCGCAAGCTGCTCAAGAAGACTCGCGTCCAGCGCCGCAAGCTCGGCAAGTGACGTTCGTGGCGTAGGTGGCGGAACGCACCGGACCCGGTCGGGTCCTTCTGGTCACCGGGGTCTCGCGTGACCTCGGGCGCCGTTTTGCGCGCGCTGCCGCCTGCCACCCGAACGTCGAGCGGGTGATCGGCGTCGATGTCGCACCGCCTCGCGGTGACATCGGCAAGGTCGGATTCGTCCGAGCCGACATCCGCAACCCGGTGATCGCCAAGGTGATCGCCAAGGAGGAGGTCGACACCGTCGTCCACCTCAGCGTCATCGCGACCCCCGGCACCACCGGGGGTCGTTCGACGATGAAGGAGCTCAACGTCATCGGGACGATGCAGCTCCTCGCGGCCTGTCAGACCGCGCCGTCCCTGCGCCAGGTCGTGGTGAAGTCCACGACCCAGGTCTACGGGGCGAGCAGCCGCGATCCGGCGATGTTCACCGAGTCGATGGAGCCGCGGCGCACCCCGTCCTCCGGCTATGCCCGAGACGTAGCCGACATCGAGTCCTACGTGCGCGGCTTCGCCCGTCGTCGCCCGGACATCGCCGTCACGGTGCTGCGCTGTGCCAACGTCCTCGGACCGAGCGTGGTCAGCCCGATCGCGTCCCACTTCCGGCGCGCCGTCGTGCCCAACGTGCTCGGCTTCGACCCGCGCCTGCAGTTCCTCCACGAGCAGGACCTCTACGGCGTCCTGGAGCATGCCGTACGCACCGGGGTCCCCGGGACGTTCAACGTCGCCGGCGACGGCGTGCTGACCCATTCGCAGGTCGCGCGGCGGCTGCAGCGGATCACCGTGCCGATCCCCGAGCCCCTGTTCGGTCTGGCGAGGTTCGGCGGCGGAGAGTATCCCGCCGAGCTGCGGGCGCTGCTGACCTACGGTCGCGGCGTCGACACCACGCGGATGCGCTCCCTGCTGGGCTTCGAACCGCGATACACGACCGAGGACACGGTCGTAGACTTCGCGGACAGCGTGATGCCGTCCGCGAACCGTGCCGACCGTGCGCTGGCCGCCTTGGAGAGCCGACTGACAGGAGCGCCAGGTGACTGAGTCCCCAGCCCAGGGTTTCACCGGCACCACGGCGCGCGAGCGCCACCCGCTGCGGGCGATCCCGGCGGCCGACTGGGCCGCGGCTCTGGAGAGTGCCGCCAAAGAGGTCTTCGGTGCCGAGTGGGAGGAGCAGCTCGCTCGGTTCATCGTGTTCTTGCGCCGCCGGATCTCCGGCGAATACTCCGTCGACGAATACGGCTTCGACCGCGAGCTCACCCAACGCTTCATGCTGGCGGTGCTCCGGCCGATCAAGGAGAAGTGGTTCAGGGTCGAGGTGCGCGGCCTCGAGAACATCCCGACCGACGGCGGCGCCCTGATCGTCTCCAACCACTCCGGGACCATCCCGATGGACGGCCTGATGACGATGGTCTCGATCCACGACGAGCTAGGTCGCAACCTGCGCCCGCTCGGGGCAGACCTGGTCTTCCGGATGCCGATCGTCGGCAACATCGCCCGCAAGGCTGGCGCGACGCTGGCATGCAGCGAGGACGCCGAGCGGATGCTGCGCAACGGCGAGCTGGTCGGCGTATGGCCCGAGGGCTTCAAGGGCATCGGCAAGCCCTACAGCGAGCGCTACAAGCTTCAGCGCTTCGGCCGTGGAGGCTTCGTCTCCTCCGCCCTGCGCACCGGCGTCCCGATCGTGCCGCTGTCCGTCGTCGGCGCCGAGGAGATCTACCCGCTGGTCGGCAACATCCCGGCTCTCGCGAAGGTCATCGGCGTGCCCTACCTGCCGATCACGCCGTTCTTCCCGCTCCTCGGGCCGCTGGGCCTCATCCCGCTCCCGTCGAAGTGGCTGATCGAGTTCGGCGAGCCGATCCGCACCGATGCGTACGACGCCTCGGAGGCCGACGACCCGATGCTGGTCTTCAACGTCACCGACCAGGTGCGCGAGACGATCCAGCAGACGCTCTACCGCCTCTTGGGCGAGCGCGCCTCCGTCTTCGGCTGACCCGCCGAGACGTCAGCTGCGCCGGCCGAGACGTCAGCTGCGCCAGCCGAGACGGCACGCCTGTGCCAACTCGACCGACGCCGGTGACGCTTCGGCTCGGGTTACGGGGTGAGGAGGCCGGTGGCGCCGGCGAGTACGTCGCCGACCAGGCCTGTGACGCCGGTGACCAGGCCGGTGACGGGGTCCGTCACGGTGCCGGGGTCGGTGTCGGGGTCATCGGAGGGATCCTCGTCGGAGGGAGTGGAGGGGGTCGGCAGGATGCTGCCGTCCTCCTCTGGTTCCTCGGAGGGCTTCTCCGGGTCGTCCTTCTCGCCCTTCGGGTCGGTCACCGAGCCGGGACCGATCTTGTCGGGGTCGATGGAAGGCAGGTCGAGGGCGTTGTCGTCCTGGGTGAGCGGCGGCAGCGCCTCGGCCTCGACGACGGTGTCGGCCGGAAGTAGTCCGTCGATGTCGGAGGTGAGGCTGGAGACCAGTGTCGCGGGGAGCTCGGTGATGCCACCCTCGCAGGTGGGGCAGAGCTGGGCGGCGGCCTGGTCGATCAGCACGAGTGTCTGAGCGGCGTCGGAGACGGCCGGCTCGGCCCGTTCGGGCACCTTCGGGCTCAGCTCGGCCAGCTCCTCGACGCCATCGGCCGCGAACGTACGCAGCTGGGCGAGCGAGTCGTTGTCCTGGGACTGCTCGAAGTCGCTGATCAGCAGGTCGGAGCCGTGCGCGGCCTGACGCGAGAAGGTCTCGAGCGTCGAGGTGACCCGCTCGGCGTCGGTCATCGGCGCGTCGGCGACCAGCGACTTGGCCTCGCGCAGGCGGGTGCCGGCGTCCTCGAGGATCCGGATGCCGCGGGCCTGGGTGCTGACGGTGAAGCCGGCGGAGACGTTCTCCACGGCACGCTTGACCGGGTAGAGCGAGTCACCGGGCAGAGCGGTCTGGGAGGCGGCCGCGGCACCCGCGGTGCCGCCGACGATCGCCATCGCGGCGAAGGCGACGGCCAGCTTGCGCTGCCGGCGCGGCCTGCGTACGGGACCGACGGTGAGCTTGCGCTCGACGGTCTTCTCGGTGCGAGGCGCGGGCACGAGCTCGGTGTCGGCGGCCTCCATGAGGCGCTCGCGGAGGGAGACGGAGAAGTCGCGACTGGGAACAGCGGAGTCGCTGAGAGTGGAGAGCGACGAAGCGAAGACGGCCAGATCACGAAGCTCGTCGGCAGACTGCGAGGCACGCCGATCCGTCGCGGCAGCAGCCGCGACCATTCGGTCGAACTCGTCGGCACGCTTTCGCGCCGGGAATGCCGGGCTCATCGGGGGGTTCCTACTCGGTATCGGCTGTCAGGGATTCGTCGAAACAGCTGCGCACAAGGTGCTGCCATGTCGGACAACGAGTCGCCCCGGCCGCGGGTTACGGCAACCGGTCGAGCATTCAAGGTGGTGCGGAACACAGTCATCAGCGGATCCCGTCAGGCATCTGCTTGGCGAGATTGCGAATCCCGCGCAGCTGGAGCTGTTTCACTGCTCCGTCGCTGCGCCCGAGGATAGCGGCTGTCTCCGCGATTGACAGCCCCTGGAGGAAACGCATGATGATGCAGTCGCGCTGCTCGTCGGGGAGCTTGGAGAGAGCGCCGAGGAGCATCTCGTTCGTGACCCCCGCCATCACGATCTTCTCGGGGCCGTCCGACGAGGAGTCGTGCAGTCCCATGTCCTCGGTGGTCATCTCCAGGCGCGTACGTCCCGCCTTGAAGTGGTCCGTGGCCAGGTTGCGCGCGATGGTCATCAGCCAGGCGCCGAAGTCCTTGCCCTGCCAGCGGAAGCCGGTCATCGAGCGGAGCGCCCGGAAGAACGTCTCAGAGGTCAGGTCCTCGGCGACCTGGGTGGAGCGGGTCCGGTAGAAGAGGAAGCGGTAGACCGCGCCGTGGTAGTGGTCGTAGAGAAGGCCGAACGCCTCCTTGTCGCCCTTGCGGGCGAGCTCGACCAGCGCGATCAGCCGGGTGCGGTCGGCCTCGCTCTCCTCCGAGGAGGTGGCGAGCTCGGTGTCGTCGTCCGGCTCGTTGTCGGAGCGGGGCTTGGACTCGTGAGTGCCACCCGAGCCGCGACGCTCGGGCTCGGCGAGCGGACCGGATGCACCGGCCACGCCGGCGTAGGCCGGTTCGTAGCCCTCGTTCATCAAGAGCTCGACCGCAGCGCGCAGCGCATCCAAGCGACGATGGACGTCATTGGCGCGGCGCGACATGTGGGTCCCTCCCGAAGACTCCCCCTGAGCGAGCCCAACCTTACGGGTTAGGGCATCCCGATGTCAGGTCCCGAGCCGAAGTTGCGTCGGCGTGTGTTGGCATTTTCCTGACAGGGCGCTGAATACCCGTCCCTGCATACAGGTCGCCAACGGCGTGATCAGTCCCGCCGTCCGCGGAGTGCGATCGCCACCGCGATCGCCCCCGTGGCCGCACCGCCCAGCGCCGCGGTCACCACGCCCGCTCGCGCGGCCTTGCGCCCGGTGCGGTAGTCACGGATCGGCCAGCCCTTCTCGCGCGCGTGGGCGCGTAGGCGCGTGTCCGGATTGATCGCGCACGGATGCCCGACCAGCGACAGCATCGGCAGATCGTTGTAGGAGTCCGAGTAGGCCGCGCAGCGAGAAAGATCGAGGTCCTCCCGGGCGGCGATCGCCTTGACCGCCTCCGCCTTGGCCGGCCCGTGGAGCATCTCGCCGACCAGTTCGCCGGTGTAGACGCCGTCCTCGGTGGCCGCCACCGTCCCGAGGGCGCCGGTGAGCCCGAGCCGCCGGGCGATGACCCGCGCGGCCTCGACGGGCGCAGCGGTCACCAGCCACACCCGCTGCCCCTGGTCGATATGGGTCTGCGCGAGGGCCCGGGTGCCGGGCCAGATCCGATGGGCCATGCCCTCGTCGAAGATCTCCTCCATCAGGCTCTCGACCTCCTCGGCGCGATGGCCGCGGATGAACGACAGCGCCGACGAGCGCGCCGACTCCATGTGGGCCGGGTCCTCGACCCCGGCCACCCGGAAGTAGGCCTGTTTGTACGCAGCCGAGGCGATGTCTCGCGTACGGAAGAACTTGCGCCGATGCAGGCCGCGGGCCAGATGGAAGATCGTCGCGCCCTGCATGATCGTGTTGTCCACGTCGAAGAAGGCTGCCGCCGTCGGGTCCCCGGCCGTCGGATAGAGCCAGGCCTCGATCTCCGCAGCCGCGGCCGATGCCTCGCCGGCGAGAGCCGAGCGGCGTTTGAGGTCTTTTCGCCGCAACTCGGCACGGCGGCGGTCGCTGGCGCTGCTCATTTCGCCAACAGTAGTGGTCCGGACGCCGTGAGGGGACCCAGGTGTCAAGATGGTCGGATGGAACCGCGTGTGACCTTCTACTCCCGTCAGGGCTGCCATCTGTGCGACGAGGCTCGGCTGGTCCTCGAGAAGGTGGTCGGGGACGACTACACCGAGGTCGACATCGACGCCGACGAGGAACTGCGGGAGCGATTCACGAACGAGGTGCCCGTCACGTACGTCGACGGGAAGCAGCACGACTTCTGGCGTGTCTCCGAGGAGCGGCTGAGGGCAGCGCTGGCGCGCTCCCCAGAATAACTGTCGATCGGCCCAATACCCTGAACAACCCCCCTCTGCCAACTCCGCAATCACGTGTGCTAGCCGACGGTCTCCGAGTTTGTTCTCACGGTCACAAACTCCGTATGGTGGCTGAGCCGCAGGGCGATCCCGGGCTAAAAAGCCCCCGTCTGTGGCGCCGGCATTGAAAGAGCAGAGCGTGACGGCACGGAGCACGAATACGGGCGAGGGCAGCGGTGCCCAGGACCCCCACCGGGACATCCCCGAGGCGACAGTCGCCCGGCTTCCGGTCTACCTCCGGGCGCTGACCTCCCTCGCCGAGCGCAACATCGCCTCCTGTTCCTCCGAGGAGCTCGCGACGGCGGCCGGGGTCAACTCGGCCAAGTTGCGCAAGGACCTCTCCTACCTGGGCTCCTACGGCACCCGCGGGGTCGGCTACGACGTCGACTACCTGAGCTACCAGATCGCCCGCGAGATCGGCGTGACCCACGACTGGCCGGTCATCATCGTCGGTATCGGAAACCTGGGCCAGGCGCTCGCCAACTTCTCCGGCTTCAGCAGCCGCGGCTTCCGCACCGTCGCGCTCCTGGACGCGGCTGCGCCGATGCAGGGCCGGACCGTCGCCGGGCTCGAGGTCCGGCCGTTCGCCGACCTGGCCGAGATCGTCGCGGCCGAGCAGGTCTCGATCGGGGTCATCTCGGTGCCGGCGACCGCGGCCCAGGACGTCGCCGACGCGATGGTCGCGGCCGGCATCAGCAGCATCCTCAACTTCGCGCCCGCCGTCCTGAACGTGCCGCCAGGCGTCGACGTACGCAAGGTCGATCTCTCCATCGAGCTGCAGATCCTCGCGTATCACGAGTCGCGCAAGGCTGCAGAAGCTGTGGAGACGGTGGACAATGGTTCCGAGGAAGGGATCACCGCATGAGTGAGCGCCAGCAAACGACAGTAAGCCTCAGGCCGGCGGGTCCGTATCCTCGCTCCTCCTCGACGGAGGCGCCGGCATGAGTGTCCTAGTTGTCGGCATCTCACATAACTCTGCGCCGGTCTCGCTGCTCGAGGCGGCGTCGGTGGACGCGGACGGCCTGCAGAAGCTCCTCACCGACGTGGCTGGTTGTGAACACGTCAGCGAGGCTGCGGTCATCTCGACCTGCAACCGTCTCGAGATCTACACCGAGGTCGAGCGCTTCCACGGCTCCGTCGAGGAGCTCTCCCGCCGCATCATCGAGGGCGCCGGCCAGACGCTCGAGACGATGCTGCCGCACCTCTATGTCCACTACGACGACGGTGCCGTCTCCCATCTGTTCAAGGTGGCCGCCGGGCTCGACTCGATGGCCGTCGGCGAAGGCCAGATCCTCGGGCAGGCCCGCGCGGCCCTGCAGCTCGGCCAGGAGATGGGAACGGTCGGACCGGCGCTCAACAGCCTGTTCCAGCAGGCGCTGCGGGTCGGCAAGCGCTCGCGCGCGGAGACCGACATCGACCAGGCCGCCCCGTCGCTGGTGACCGCTGCGCTGGACCGCGCGGCGCGAGTCGTGGGTGACGTACGCGGCAAGCGGGTCGTCGTGGTCGGCGCTGGTGCGATGGCCGGGCTGGCCACCGCGACCGTCTCCCGGTCGGGGGCCGCTGATGTCGTCGTGGTCAACCGCACCACGGCCAACGCCGAGCGCCTCGCCAAGGAGTACTCCGCGCGTTCCGCCTCGCTCGACACGCTGGCCGAGGAGATCTCGGCCGCCGACATCGTCATCACCTGCGCGGGCGCGAGCGGGCTGCTCGTTCCGGCGGACATGGTCGGTGACCGAAGCAGCCGTCCGATCGCGCTGATCGACCTGGCGCTGCCTCACGACATCGATCCTGCCGCGGGGTCGCTCCCGGGCGTCACCCTGATCGACCTGGCCGCCCTCGCCGACGAGCTGCACGCCTCGCCCGCCGGCAAGGAGGTGTTCGCGGTCCGCGACATCGTCACCCAGGAGGTCGCGGCGTTCCTCAGCGCTCGTCGCCAGTCCGCGGTGACCCCGACGGTCGTCGCGCTCCGGAGCATGGCCACAGGCGTGGTCGACGCCGAGATGGAACGCCTCGACAACAAGCTGCCGGGCCTCGACGAGTTGACTCGTGCCGAGGTCCTCCGGACCGTACGCCGTGTGGCCGACAAGCTGCTCCACGAGCCGACCGTCCGGGTCAAGGAGCTCGCCAACGAGACCGGTGCGGTGTCCTACGCCGCTGCTCTCGCCGAGCTCTTCGCGCTCGACCCGGAGGCCGTCTCTGCGGTCACCCGGGCCGACGTCCCAGGAGACCACTCATGAGAACTCTTCGTCTCGGCACCCGCCGATCCCAGCTCGCCGTCACCCAGTCGACTCTCGTCGCGGAGATGCTCCGCGCCCAGGGCCACATCGTCGAGCTGGTCGAGATCGTCTCCGATGGCGATCGCACCCAGGCGTCGAACACCCCGCTGACCAGCGCGAACTCGACGGGCGTCTTCGTCAGTGCGCTGCGTGACGCGCTCCACGCCAAGGAGATCGACCTCGCGGTCCACTCGCTCAAGGACCTGCCGACCTACCCCGAGGACGGCATCGAGCTGGTCGCGATCCTGCCGCGCGAGGACCCGCGCGACGTGATCGTCGCCCGCGACGGCCTCACCCTCGGTGAGCTCCCGCCGGGCTCGCGGGTCGGCACCGGGTCGCCGCGACGCGTCGCCCAGATCAAGGCCCTCGGCCTCGGCCTGGAGCTGGCCGGCATCCGCGGCAACGTGGACACCCGCATCGGCAAGGTCCGCTCGGGCGAGTTCGACGCCGTCGTGCTCGCGCGCGCCGGCCTGGCCCGCATCGACCGGCTCGACGAGGTCACCGAGGTCCTCGACCCGATCCAGGTGCTGCCCGCTCCTGGTCAGGGGGCCCTGGCGGTCGAGTGTCGCGCAGGCGACGCCGATGCCGACGTACGCAAGATTCTGACCTCCCTCGACGACTCGCCCACCCGAGCGGCTGTCGAGGCGGAACGCGCGGTGCTCGCCACCCTCGAAGGTGGCTGCGCGGCGCCCATCGGGACCCTCGCCGACGTGGTTGAGGGTGAGGAAGGACCAGAGCTGTGGGTGCGGGCAGTGGCGCTCTCGCTCGATGGCTCGCTCTCGATTCGACTCTCCGCATCCGGGCCGCTCGACGACGCCGCAGGCGTCGGGCGTCGGCTCGCCGAGGAGATGCTCGCCGAGGGTGCAGCAGACCTGACCGACGACCCCACCACTGACCCCGGACAGGCTGTCATGGACACGGGCGGTTCCCCCCAGACCGCTCCCGAGCAGGACAAGGTGCACAACGCATGACCCGAGCAAAGACCACCGAGCAGACGGCCGAGCACAGCTCGGCCACCCCACTGGGCTGGGTGTCCTTCGTCGGCAGCGGTCCCGGTGACCCTGAGCTGCTGACGGTACGGGCGATCGACCTGTTGAAGCAGGCCGATGTTGTCGTGACCGAGGCCCCCGAGCACGCTTCGATGGTGCGCGGCGTACTCGGCATCCCCGAGCCGGTCGAACCGGCCGAAGGTGACGAGACCCCCGAACCGGTCGGACCCGAGTTCATCGACGGCGGGTTCGGCGTGGACGGCCAGCCCCTGGCCAACGCCGCCCGTGCCAAGGCCGTCGTCAAGCAGGCGAAGCTGGGCAAGCGCGTCGTGCGCCTGATGACCGGCGACCCCTTCCTCTACGCCTCCGGCCCCGAGGAGGCGCAGTCCTGCGCCAAGGCGGGCATCGGCTTCGAGATCGTCCCCGGCGTCTCGTCGGTGTCGGCCGTTCCCGCGTACGCCGGCATCCCGCTGACGACCAAGGACCACCAAGAGGTCGCGGTGGTCACCTGCAACGAGAAGATCGACTGGAGCCAGTACGCCGACAACCGCACCTTGGTTCTCCTCTCCGGTGTCGGGATGATCGGCGACATCGCCAAGGAGCTCGTCGCGGCGGGCCGCTCGGCCAAGACCCCGGTCGCGATCACCCGCGTCGGCACCACGACCGAGCAGTCGACGGTAGAGTCGACGCTGGAGAACATCGCCGTCGACGCTCGTGCCGCACGGATGGCGCCGCCGGCGATCGTGGTGATCGGCAAGGTGGTCAACTTGCGTGAGACGCTCTCGTGGTTCGAGACGAAGCCGCTCTTCGGCTGGCGCGTGCTGGTGCCCCGCACCAAGGAGCAGGCGCCTGCGTTGTCGCTGAAGCTGAAGGGCTTCGGTGCCGTGCCCGAGGAGGTGCCGACGATCTCCGTCGAGCCGCCGCGCAACCCGCAGCAGATGGACAAGGCCGTACGCGGCCTGGTCGAGGGCCGCTACAACTGGATTGCCTTCACCTCGATCAACGCGGTGCGTGCCGTACGCGAGAAGTTCGACGAGTACGGCCTGGACTGCCGCGCCTTCTCCGGTCTGAAGATCGCCGCTGTCGGCGAGAAGACCGGGCAGGCGCTCGAGGCCTGGGGTCTGCGCCCCGACCTGGTGCCGAACACCGACAACCAGTCGGCCGCCGGCCTGCTCGAGGTGTGGCCGGAGTACGACGCGGACCTCGACCCGATCAACCGGGTCTTCCTCCCGCGTGCCGACATCGCCACCGAGAACCTCATCGCTGGCCTGGTCGACCTCGGCTGGGAGTGCGACGACGTGACCGCTTACCGCACCGTCCGGGCGGCCCCGCCGCCCGCGCCGACCCGCGACGCGATCAAGACGGGCAAGTTCGACGCGGTGGTCTTCACCTCCTCGTCCACGGTCCGCAACCTGGTCGGCATCGCGGGCAAGCCGCACACCTCCACGGTGATCGCGGCGATCGGTCCGGCCACCGCCAAGACCGCCGAGGAGCACGGCCTGCGGGTCGACGTGATGTCGCCCGAGCCGTCGATCGAGGCGCTCACCGAGGCGCTCGCCGCCTTCGGTGCCGCGCGTCGGGCCTCGCTGGTCGAGCAGGGTCTGCCGGTCACCAAGCCGTCCGACCGGCGCCCGGCTTCGCGCCGCCGTTCGCGCACCTCCTGAACCGAACTGAACCGACCGTTCGACGGCAACAGCCGCGTGCTCCCGAGTGTGGGTGCACGCGGCTGTTGCATTACCGTGGAACGTACCCTTTTGCGATGGAGTGCCGATGAGCATCGAGAAGCCCGTGATCCGTCCCCGCCGGCTGCGCCGCACGCCGATCATGCGCCGGATGGTCGCGGAGACGGCCGTACGTCCCGCCAACCTGGTCCTGCCCGCGTTCGTGCGCGAGGGCATCGATGAGCCCGTCCCGGTCTCGACCATGCCCGGCGTCGTCCAGCACAGCCGCGAATCGCTGCGGAAGGCCGCGGCCGAAGCCGCGTCCGCCGGCATCGGCGGCATCATGCTCTTCGGTGTCCCGGAGACGAAGGACGCCGTCGGCTCGGGTGCGCTCGACCCCGACGGCATCCTCAGCGTGGCCATCGCCGACGTCGTCTCCGAGGTCGGCGACGCGCTCACCGTGATGAGCGACCTGTGCCTGGACGAGTTCACCGACCACGGCCACTGCGGTGTCCTCGCGGAGGACGGCTCGGTCGACAACGACGCCACCCTCGAGATCTACGCGCAGATGGCGATCGCGCACGCCGAGGCCGGCGTCCACATGGTCGGCCCGTCCGGCATGATGGACGGCCAGGTCGCGGTGACCCGCGATGCTCTCGACGGCGCCGGCTACACCGACGTCTCGATCCTCGCCTACTCCGCGAAGTACGCCTCGGCCTTCTACGGCCCCTTCCGCGAGGCGGTCGACTCCGCGCTCAAGGGCGACCGGCGCACCTATCAGCAGGATCCGGCCAACGCGCTGGAGGGCGTCCGCGAGGCGCTCCTTGACGTCGCCGAGGGTGCCGATATCGTGATGGTCAAGCCCGGGCTCCCGTATCTCGACGTCCTGCAGCGAGTGCGTGAGTCTGTCGATGTTCCGGTGGCTGCCTACAACATCTCAGGGGAATACTCGATGTTGGAAGCCGCCGCCGCGAACGGCTGGATCGACCGCGAACCGGCGATCCTGGAGACACTCACCGCCTTCAAGAGGGCGGGCGCGGACGTCATTCTGACCTACTGGGCCACCGAAGCGGCTGGCTGGCTGCGAGGCTGACGTTCTCGCTCGACCAGCCGGGTAGCTCTGTGACGTGGAACATATCCTGAGAGTAGACTCGAGCCTGTGACCAATCGAGAGTTGGGCAGCACAAAGCGCACCGGTCGGCCGCGCAACAGTGGACGGGATTCGGCGAACCCGCGAGAAGAGATCCTCAAAGAGGCATCCAGGCTCTTCACCGCTCAAGGGGTCGCAGCGACGACGATCAGCCAGATCGCCGAGTGCGTCGGACTGCGCCAGTCCTCGATGTACTACTACTACAAGTCCAAGGAGGAGATCCTCTCCGCCTTGATGGAGAAGAACCGCGAGTCGCTCACGCTCGCGGAGAAGCTTCTCGAGGAGGACGGACCGGCCGCTCCGCGGCTCTACGCCTTCCTCTACACCGACGTACGTCAGCTGTGCACTGCCCCGCTCGACTTCTACGAGCTGGAGGTGGCCGCGCTGGCGCAGCCGCAGGTCTTCGCGGGTTTCGAGGAGGACGGCGACAAGCTGCGTGACGCGGCCGCCCAGCTCCTCGAGCTGGGCGTCGCCAGCGGTGAGCTGCGCCAGACCGACCCTGCCGCCACCGCGCTGATGCTGCTCTCGCTCAACGAAGGCGCCCAGCACCGGCTGTGGCACGGCCGGCGCGACGACGAGAAGGCCTCGGCGAGCTCCGACGCCCTGGCCGAGTCCGTCGCCGACTACCACCTAAGCTCCCTGCTCGCCGACGCGACATCCCTGGCCGCCGTCCGCGAGCTCGGGCGCGCCTTCGTCACCGAGTACGAGGACGACGAGCCCGCCGCCTGATCTCGCCCGCTGGTATTCGTTGTGGCTGCGCGGACGTGTTACATGTGCGGCGGACCCGGCCACCGCTCAAGATGTGGAGAAGGGCCCCGCCGGATGGCGGGGCCCTTCGTTTTATGGCTGGGGACTACTTGACGAGCCCGAGCAGCCTCAGCAGACCTGTCAGGATTCCGCCGACAGCACCGGTCGCCTCGGTCACGGTCTTCCCCTGCAGTTGTGCCACGCAGTTGGTGATCGTGCTCTGCGGGACGGTGCGGGCGAGGACGGAGCCGACCTGGTCGATGACAGCGTTGGTGCAGATCGTGGTCAGCTGGGCGACGGTCGCGACCACCTTCTCGACCGGCTGGGTCACCGGCTCCAGCGCCTTACCGGGGTCGGTGGTGCCGCCGCCGTCGTCACCGCCGCCGCCTGTGCCGCCACCGGTGTTCCCGCCGGGAGTCTCACCGGAAGGAGCCTCGCTGGAGGGGCCGGAGGGAGACTGCGAGGAGCCGCCGCGCGGGCCGGCCTGCTGGCCGCCTGCGCGGAACTCGCGGTCCTTCTGCTTCGAGGACTTGGGAGCGTCCATCCGCGGGATCGCGTAGTCGACCGGGACCGTGCTGTTCGGGATCGAGGTGAAGTCGCCGGAGCGGTAGGCCTCGGCGACACCGAGCACCGTCGTGACGTACGACTGGCTGTGGTTGTAGCGGAAGACCGCTGCCCGCGCGCCCTGGTCGGTGGAGAGGTCGTCGTTGCCGGAGCAGAGGTAGACGGCGCTGGCGAGGGCGGCGTCGTTGATGTCCTGGGGGTTGCGCTTGCCGTCGCCGTCGGCGTCCACGCCGACCATCGCCCAGGTGGAGGGGATGAACTGCATCGGGCCGACCGCGCGGTCGTAGCTGGTGTCGCCGTCGTACTGACCACCGTCGGTGTCTGTGATCTGGGAGACGTTGCCCTTGCCGTTGAGCGGCACCCCGTAGATGCCGGGCGTGGAGACGCCTTCGGCGCTGAGCCGGTTGTCGTTGGCGCGCCCGTGGTTGGACTCGACCCGCCCGATCGCGGCGATCAGCGGCCAGTCGATCTTGCAGGCGGCGTCGGCAGCGTTGATCACCGTGGCCGCCCGCTGATAGGCGGCGAGCGCGGCGGACGGGATCCCGGCGGTGCTGGCGGTCCCGGGCAGCGACTTGTCGCCCTCGTTGGTCGAGGCCGACACGCTGGCCGGCGCCTCGATCGCCTCGGCCGGGACCGATGTCCCGTCGGGCAGGCTGAAGGCGTCGTCGTATCTGGTCCCTGATGCGGTGGCACTCGACTGCGTCAGACCGGTGACGTTGACCGTCCAGGCCGCGCTGAGAAGCGCGAGCGGAACGAGCGCGGTCGCCTTCTGAAGGCGGCTGTAGCGCGAAGCGGACATCGAATCTCCCCTGGTGATCACCGCACAGAAAACGTACGGAGGTCGTGCTCCCTCATGCAACGTTCAAACGAACCGTCTCACGTCAAAGTTACGCGCGTCACGTTTTACCGGAACATTGCGTTCCACTTAACGAGACGCCAATGAGACGCACGAAGTCGCAGCTCGTGACGCCGGGCCCGGCTCCGAAATGTTTTGGTTCCAATATGTGGGTCAAATGACCAGGACGATTGACCGAGCAAGTGAAAAGGGTAATCCTCATCACACCGCAACCCGGCGAGAGGATCCGACCGATGGGCCACCACCGTTCGAGTACGACGTGCGCCAGCCTGCTTGTCGCCGCTCTTGTCGCCGCTGTCCTGGTGCTCGGGCCCTCGCCCGGGCCGGGACTGAGTAGCGCGAGCGCCGCCTCCGAGTCGGCGTACCTCGTTGGCCGTGGCATCGCGGACGTCACCGGCGAGCCGGGCGAGAACGGGATGATGGGCTACGCCGACCTCGCGCAGAGCACGACCGGCATCCACATGCGTCAGCGCGCCCGCGCCTTCGTGATCGCCGATGCGGCGAGCGGCGAGCGCGTGGTCCACGTCGTGGCAGACGTCGGGATGATCTTCCAGGGCGTGCGCGACGCCGTGCTCACCAAGCTCGAGCAGCGGTACGGCGACCGCTACAGCGAGCGCAACGTCATGCTCACCGCGACCCACACCCACGCCGGTCCGGGCGGGTTCTCGCACCACAACCTCTACAACATCACGACGCTCGGCTACCACGAGAAGACCTTCCGGGCGGTCGTCGACGGCATCGTCGCCTCGATCGCGCGGGCCGACGCCGACCTCGCGCCCGCGGACCTCAGCCTGTCGACCAGCCAGCTCACCAACGCCAACGTCAACCGTTCCGAGCAGGCCTTCGACCGCAACCCGGAGTCCGACAAGGCGTACTTCCCCAACGGCACCGACACGCGGAGCACCACACTTCAGGTGCGGCGGGAGACCCCGAACGGGTCAACCAGTCTCGACGGGATCATCAACTGGTTCCCCGTGCACGCGACGAGCATGTCGACCGGCAACACGCTGATCAGCCCGGACAACAAGGGCTATGCGGAGTACGTCTGGGAGCGGCAGGTCCGCGGCGTCGACTACATCGACGACACCGCCCCCGACTTCGTGGCGTCGTTCGCGCAGACCAACGCCGGCGACATGTCGCCCAACCTCAACCTGCAGCCGACCGACGGTCCGACCAAGGACGAGTTCGAGAACACCCGCATCATCGGCACCCGGATGTTCGACGCGGCCCGCGACGGACTCGACTCCGACAAGCGGTCGCTCAGGGGCGGTGTCGACTCGCGCATCGTCTACGTGGACCTCAGCAATGTCGACGTACGGCCGGAGTTCACCCCCGACGGCAAGCCGCACCGCACGTGCTCGGCTGCGCTCGGGGCGTCCTTCGCGGCCGGCAGCACCGAGGACGGTGGCGGCGGGCTGCCGATCTTCAAGGAGGGCAAGGACGGCGCCAACCCCCTGGTCGGACTGATCTCCGGAGCGCTCTACACCGGGTCGCCCGAGCTCAAGGCCTGCCAGTCGCCGAAGGAGGTGCTGCTGCCCGTGGGTGACCTCGACCTGGTGCAGCAGAAGCTCCCCGTGCAGCTGATGAGGATCGGCGACTTCTACCTGGTCGGGATCCCGGCCGAGGTGACCGTGGTGGCGGGTCTGCGGATCCGGCAGGCCGTGGCCGAGGCGGTCGGCACGGACCTGGACAACGTGCTGGTGCAGGGCTACGCCAACGCCTACGCGCACTATCTGACCACGCCCGAGGAGTACGACTCCAAGGAGTACGAAGGCGCCAGCACCCTCTTCGGCCGCTACGAGCAGCCGGCCTTCGCGCA
>JALZDD010000666.1 GCA_030862715.1 Actinomycetota bacterium
TGACGTGATTCATTGCCAGGCTGGATCCATGACGGGGAAGGTCCCCGCGTGATTCGAATGGAGCTGATGTGGCAATCGACCGAATGGCCGTCAACCCGGTGACGTGGTCACTGGAGATGGGCTTCAACCAAGGAGAGGTCGTCGCGGGGGACACCCGGACTCTCTACTGCTCCGGCCAGACGGCGATGGGCGCCGATGGTACGCCTCGGCACGAAGGTGACATGGCTGCCCAGATCGGGTTGAGTGTCGACAACCTGGAGGCCGTGCTCTCTGCGGCCGGCATGTCCCTCGGCAACCTGGTCCGACTCAACGTCTACACCACCGACGTCGACCTGCTCTTCCAGCACTACGGCGCCCTCGCGTCGCGCTTGGGGGCTGCCCAGGTGGCGCCGGCCACCACGATGCTCGGCGTGACCCGCCTGGCCATCCCAGGGCAGCTCGTCGAGATCGAGGGCACTGCTATCGCGTGAGCAAGCCGGTGGACAGCGCCGAGCTGATCGGCGTATCCAGACCTGGCGCGCGATAATGCGAACCGCCTGCTTGTCCACGGACGCGCGGACCGTGGACAAGCAGGCGATTCAGATGAGGGGTCTCGCCCCTCTTAGGGCTTTCGGCCGTTCTTTTCGGCGCTCGACTCGTCGTCCTGTGGCGCGTTCGGGGTCCAACCTCGGGAGGCGTTGGGATCCAGGACGTCGCTTGCGGTCTCGGTCCAGTCGTCGCTGTAGTCGGCCTGCCAATCCTGGTTCTGGCCGTTCCTCTTCTCGTCCTTCTTGCCGCCCCGGCCGCCGGCACCGCCGGCTCCGCCGCGCCCGGCGCGGCTGCCCGCTCCAGTCGCGCCGCCTCGGGCGCCACGTCCACCAGCGCCGCGGGCACCTGCCCCGGCTCCGGCGCCACGTGCGCCAGCCCCGGCTCCGGCTCCGCGTGCACCTGCGCCAGCTCCGGCACCCGCGCGGGCACCGGCAGCGCCGGCCCTGGCGGATGCGGACCTCGACGTGGCGCTGGCTGTCGCTGCCTTGTTAGCCGCTCCGGACGCGAACTTGTTGGCAAGCGCCTTGGCCACACCAGCGCCGAGGAGGGCTCCGCCGCCGGCGATCGCGAGCGCGGCCATGCCACCCGTCCCGCCGCCAAGCGGGGCAAGGCCATCAGCCGTCTCGACCATCGCGTACGACGTCGAGGGCGCCGGAGTGCCGTCGGCGTTGATCCACTGGCCGTCGCGCAGCTCTGGCTTGTTTTCGGCCAAGTGTGCTTCGATATTGGCCTTCTCCTGAGCGATGAGTTCGTGGCCCATTCCGCCGGGATAGAGGGTGCCGGAGTTGTACTGCGCCAACCGTGCGCGAGATGCCGCGATTTCGCTGTACGAACCAGGGGATGACGGGCTTACCGGCTTGCTGCTGCCCTCCGCGTTCGGCTCGTCGGTAATCTCCCGGACCGGAGGGTCGGCGGTGTAGTTGGCGTGGTCGATCTGTTTGATCTCCTCCGCTGCGGCCCGCTCTGCATCGGCGATTGCTTGCTCTCGAGCGGCGTGGGCGGCACGGTCTTCTTGGAGCGCCTTCTGGTTCCGGGCTGCCTGGGCAGTGTCAACGCCGGGGCCCGACTGGGCGTACTGGGGAGACGAGGAGTCTGGCGCAGGGCCGTGGTTGGTGGGGAGGGAGGCTTCAAGTTGCTTGTGTGCATCCTGGGCGCGCTGCGTAGTGTTCTGAGCCGAAGTCAGAGCCTCGATAGCGGCATTAAGCTGGTTGACTTTCGTGTTCAGCTTCTCCGAAGCGGTGCGGAAGGCCCGCGTTGCTGCCTCGGTTGTGAAGGACGTCTCCTCGAATGCTTCCGGCAGTTTGCCGCTTGCAAGTTCCAAGTCACGGCTAGTCTCCAGCATGACCTGGCGAGCCTGGATCCAGTCTTTCAGCCTGGCCTTGACCTCTTCGGGATTCGCTGTGGCGACGTACTCCTTCAAGATGACCATCATCGGGCCCTTGACGACGCCACCACCCGTAGCGATTGCATTCATCCGTTAGCCCTCCTTGTCTTGACCGAACTCGGAACGCGATGCGATCTCTTGCAACGCATCGGGAGACAACGGGAAGAACGGCAACTGGATGCCCGGCATGTCGGGGCGGTCATCCTTCACCAGATTCTCGAAGAAGGGCTTGCGGATCAGGGCAACCGCATCGTCCATCAGACGACTGAAATCTACACGGGCATCCTCGTCGGCGTCCTTTACCGCGCGCACCGCGTTGTCCAAACCATCGACGAATTTGATCAGAGCGTCCGACGTCTCCGACAGCGTCGAGTTGATCCGCTCTGTGGCTAGATTCACGAGTCCAGCCAGTGAATCCGCAGTCTGGCTGCCTCCGAGATGTCCGGCAGCAGGCTTGTCGACATGTACTTTGTCTACGTCGACCTTCGAGTCGATGAGCACCTGCTTGATCTTGTTGACCAGAGTCTCGTCGACTCCGGTTGATTGTGGACCTGCCATGTCGGCCTCCCCGAGGGTGTGTGCATGCGGTGCCCAAAGTGTAAACACGATGCCCCGGATCGTCACTGCCAATGACTCTCGCCTTGAGCCACTATCCTCTGCGGCATGACTGGATCTCGGACGGGCTTCCCCCGATCCCTCACCGCAATCGCTGTGTCGGCCTTCACTGCTCTCGTGCTTTGCTCCTGTGGTGGAGGGGACGAGCCCCCCGGACCTGACGCGTCATCCTCGCCGAGCAGCCCGGAGACATCGGAGTCATCGACCGCGCCGGGTGGGGCTGGCGGGACGGCAGAGATCAATGGCGCCACGCTCACAGCTCCGGCGGGGTGGGAGGTCGAGTTCGAGGACTCGAGTTACGTACTCAGCGCGCCGGACGATGATCATCCGACTGGCTCGGGGATCTTCAACGCAGATGTCACACTCGCTTCCGATGTCAACGAGCTTGCGGAGGCTGCAATGCCGGGCGTCAAGGAATTGTTTCCAGACGCGAAGCGCCTCAAAGACGTGACGTATGGAGGCACCGTGTTCTTCCACCTTCGTGGATCCAACAACACCGAGGTGTATGACCTCTACGGGGCCGTGGTGGGTGACTCTGAGGCGGAGGTTGCTTGGTCGTTCAACCCCGAGTGGGTCACGCGCGATGAGGCTGACGAGTTCATCAACCAGGTGATGCCGACGTTCAAGTTCGAGGGTTGATCGATATCAGCCCTCGAAGCGGAGGGCTTCAAGGCGGGCGACTGAACGTCCTCAGCAGGTAGCCCCGAGTCCAAGGATCTGATGTCGGCGGTGACCGATAGGTTGCGGTCTGTGGTCGTACATCTGCACCGCGCGCCGCGGACCGATCTGCTCGCCGACTCGCTCGGTGAGCTGTTGTCGGTGCCGTTGGGGGATCCGTTCGCGACGGAGGTCGTGGTGGT
>JALZDD010000695.1 GCA_030862715.1 Actinomycetota bacterium
GGCACCTCGGCAGGGCGTTGCGGATCCGGCTCCGCAGGATCAGGGTCCCGAGATGGTAGAGCGCTCATGGGCGCAAACTCCTTTCTACGCAGGCAACCTTCTCTTACCCGTTATTCGTGGTTCTAAACCGGCGAGTAACGGAAGGTTCTGCTGTGACGAAAGGAGACTGGAGGGACGGGCTACGTTGCCTGGTCGTCGTAGGGCGGCTTCTCGCCGGCCAGCAGAGGCCTGGGCGCCTTGGCGCGCGCCTCTTCCTCCTCGATGTCGGCGAGGGCTTCCTGGATCTGCCTGCTGACGATGCGACGCGGGTCGAGGTCGCGCAGCTCGAGGTCCTGATAGGCGGGCCCGAGCTCTCCGCGCAAATCGTCTCGCGCGTTGTTGGCCAGGTTGCGCACCTGGTGGAGGAGGCGGGCGATCTGCCGTGCCATGTCGGGGATCTTGTCCGGGCCGAAGACCAGGATGGCGATCACGACGATGACGGCAAGCTCCGCGAAGCCGATGCCGAACACGGAGGTGAACCTACAGGCTCAGAGCTTGGAGGTGGGAGTGAGGCCCAGTTGCATGCCCGCGAGCCCGCGGCCGCGGCCCGAGATCGTACGCGCCACCTCGGCCAAGACCTTGGCCGACTCGGCGGTCGGGTCGGACTCGACGATCGGTTTTCCGGCGTCGCCGGCCTCGCGCAGGGTCTGCTCCAGCGGGATCTGGCCGAGCAGCGGAACCTTCGAGCCGAAGCGCTGGGAGAGGGTGTCGGCGACCCGCTGGCCACCGCCGGAGCCGAAGAGCTCCATCTTGGAACCGTCGGGCAGCACGAGCCAGGACATGTTCTCCACGACGCCGACGACGCGCTGGTGCATCATCTCGGCCATGGTGCCGGCCCGCTCGGCCACCTCGGCGGCGGCTTCCTGCGGGGTGGTCACGACGACGATCTCGGCGTTGGGCAGGTGCTGGCCCAGCGAGATCGCCACGTCGCCGGTGCCCGGGGGCAGGTCGAGCAGCAGCGCGTCGAGATCACCCCAGTAGACGTCGGAGAGCATCTGGACCAGGGCACGGTCGAGCATCGGTCCACGCCAGGCGACGACCTGGTCGCGACGCGGCTTGAGCATCCCGATCGAGATGACGCTCACGCCGGAAGCGGTCGGGACCGGCATGATCAGGTCGTCGACCTGGGTCGGCCGGGAGTCGGCCACGCCCAGCATCGCGGGCACCGAGTGGCCGTAGATGTCGGCGTCGACGATGCCGACCTTGAGGCCCTGGCTGGCGAGCGCGACGGCCAGGTTGACCGTGACCGACGACTTGCCGACACCGCCCTTGCCCGACGCGATCGCGAAGACCTTGGTCAGCGAGCCCGGCTGGGCGAAGGGGATCTCCCGCTGCGCCTGGCCGCCGGTGAGCCCGTTGCGCATCTCGGTGCGCTGTTCGTTGGTCATCACACCCAGCTCGAGGTCGACGCCGGTGACGCCGTCGACCTTCTCGAGCGCCGCGGTGGTGTCGCGGTTGATGGTGTCCTTGAGCGGGCAGCCGGCGACGGTCAGCAGCACCTTGACGCTGACGACACCTGCGTCGTCGATCGAGACGGAGTCGACCATCCCCAGCTCGGTGATGGGTCGTTTGATCTCCGGGTCCTGAACGGTCGCCAGGGCTGCGTTGACACGGTCGAGAAGCGGGCTACTCACGGTATGCAAGCCTACGTCGTGCGTGGGGAGTCTCCAGCATCGCCCGAGGGATGGTCGATCGGACCGCGGTGACGATCACGCTCGTCGAGCTCCTCGAGGAGCAGCCGCAGCTCGGAGCGGAGGTAGTCGCGGGTGGCGACCTCGCCGAGGGCCATTCGCAGCGACGCGGTCTCGCGGGCGAGGAACTCCATGTCGGCCTTGGACTGCGAGGCGATGCGGCGGTCCTGCTCGGCGATGGCGCGGTCGCGGTCCTCCTGGCGGTTCTGCGCGAGCAGGATCAACGGCGCGGCGTACGACGCCTGCAGGCTCAGAGCCAGGGTCAGGAAGATGAAGGGGAACTCGTCGAAGCGCCACTCGTCCGGAACGAGAAGGTTCCAGACGACCCAGATGACCACGACCATCGTCATCCAGGCGATGAACCGGGCGGTGCCCATGTAGCGGGCGAAGGCCTCGGCGAAGGAGCCGAAGGCGTCGGCGCGGAAGGTGGGCCGCCGGACCAGCGGTCGGCGCAGCTCGCGCGGGGTGTCGAGGCGGCCGCGGGCGGCGCGGGTGTCAGCCACGACGCACCATCTCCGGCGTGATCACCTTGTTGGGACGGGTGTCGGGCCTGGTGTCGGGGCGCGGCTCGGTGGCCGACTCCTGGCGAGCTAGGTTCTCACGCCAGTTCTCCGGGAGCAGGTGGTCGAGCAGGTCGTCGACGGTCACCGCGCCGGCCAGATGGCCGTTCTCGTCGACGACGGGGGCGGCGACCAGGTTGTACGTCGCCAGGTGGGCCGCGACCTGCTCGGTGCTGTCCTCGGGACGCAGCGGCTCCAAGGAGTCATCGAGCGCACCCGCGACCAGCGTGGAGGGTGGCTCGCGCAGCAGCCGCTGGATGTGGGCGATGCCGAGGAACTTGCCCGTCGGCGTCTCCAGCGGGGGACGGCAGACGTAGACCAGGGCCGCCTGGGCCGGGGTGAGGTCGGGGTTGCGTACGAGAGCGAGCGCGTCGGCGATGGTCGCGTCGGGCCCGACGATGACCGGCTCAGGGGTCATCATCGAGCCGGCGGTGTCCTCCTCGTAGGACATCAGCCGGAGTACGTCCTTGGCGTCCTCGGGCTGCATCAGATCGAGCAGCAGGGTGGCGGTCTCCTCGGGCAGCTCGGCGATGAGGTCGGCGGCGTCGTCGGGCGACATCTCCTCGAGCACGTCGGCGGCACGCTCGGAGTCCAGGGCACGCACGATGGCGACCTGGTCGTCCTCGGGCAGTTCCTCGAGCACCTCGGCCAGGCGCTCGTCGTCGAGGGCGGCGACGACCTGTCGCTGGCGCTCGGGCGGGAGCTCGTGGATCATCGTCGCGGCATCGGCCGGGCGCATGTCGTGGATCGCCTGGACCAGGTGGGTCGCGGCCTGGGTGGGGGAGCGGCTGGCCAGGCCCTCGGTGTCGCTCCACTCGACGACGTGCGTCTGGCCACGGCGGCGCAGCGCCTTGGAAGGTTCCTGGACCGCGACCCGAGAGAGCAGCCAGTCGCGGTTGCGGGCCTGCTCCATGCCGACGTCGTAGACGGTGCCGACGACGCCGGTGGGGCGGATGGTGACCTGACGGTCGAACATCTGGCCGATCACCAGAGTCTCGGTCGAACGCTGCTGGAAGCGGCGCATGTTGAGCAGGCCGGTGGTGTAGATCTGACCGGAGTCGATGCTGGTCACCCGGGTCATCGGCACGAAGATGCGTCGGCGCCCGAAGACCTCCACGACCAGGCCCAGCACGCGCGGCTGCCGGGCGTCGGATCTGACTGTGACCACGAGATCTCGCACCTTGCCGACCTGCTCACCGAGCGGGTCGAAGATCGGAAGGCCGACCAGGCGTGCCGCGTAGACGCGGTTGGGCGAGGTGCTCACGCCGCCACCTCCGTAGCGCAGGCGCCAGAATACGGACGTGGCGGCGTGATGATCGTTTGGTTCACTCGCTGACGCTCGCTCACAGCCCAACGTTATGACATGAGGCCCAGCGGGTCGCTTCGACGCTCACGCGGTGGCACGGACCGCAAATTCGATGAGCTATCCGAACCGCTCGGGAAGGGAACCGGGATCCCGGTGAGGCTTGTGTTACAAAAGTGGTCTAAGTGACCAGTGAGAGCGGTCGTCACTGCGTCGAAAGGGGTCCGAACAGATGCGTACGCAATCTGATGCCACGTCGCTCGGGATCCGGATGGTCAACGTCCTGCTCACCACGGGGCTCGTCATCGGTCTGGTCGGCGGCGCTCTCGTTGCCGTGCGCGACTCGTCCGCTCCGGCCACCAAGGACCTGGAGACCGTCGCCTACTCGCCGCCGCGCTACCGGATGGTGCAGGCCAACATCAAGGCCAGCATGGGCACGGCGAGGTTCAAGAAGGACGTACGCGAGGTCGTCGACACGGCGCCCGACTTCATCACCTACAACGAGGTCAACGGCCGCCGGACGGCGGACCTCGAGCCCGGGCGCTACCGCGTGTGGCGCAAGGGCGGTGACTCGTACAAGTCGGCGACGGCGGTGGCTTGGGACGACGACGAGTGGGCAGCGACCTCGAAGGGCATCCACCAGATCAGCAACAAGCGCGGCAAGCCGGCCGACCAGCGGCTGCACTGGGGGATCAGGTACGCCAACTGGGTCACCCTCGAGAACCGGACGACCGGCCGGAACGTCTCGGTGGTCGCGGTGCACTTCGCGCCCAAGTCCAAGTACTACGGCGACCTGGTCCGCCCCTCCGCCCGCGCGCTGAACGTGCTCGTCGAGGCGCTGGCCGGACGCGGGCCGGTGATGGTCGGCGGCGACCTGAACGTGCAGTACGAGGGCTCGCGCTACCCGGGCGACATCTTCGCCGCGCAGCACCTGGCCCCGAGCTACGACGTCACCCAGCAGACGCCGGTCACGCACGGCCGGGCCTCGACCATCGACTACGTGCTCGCCCGCGGGATCGCGCGGTTCGCCACCGGCAACCAGCGTGCCTTCGGGCTCGAGTCCGACCATCATGCGGTCCGCGTCGACTTCTCGCCGCTGCCGATCACCTCCACCGAGGGCTCCGCGCGGGTCAGGTTCGGGCCGGGTGTGGTGGTCACCGACCCGGGACTGGACGCCACCGACGAGCAGAGCGTGCTGCGTACGGTCCTGAAGTCGATCAACAGCACCAAACGAGGTCAGGTCGTCCACCTGGCCACCCGTGCGCTGAGCAACGGCAAGGTGCTCCGCGCGCTGAAGCGGGCCAAGTCGCGTGGTGCGCGGGTCCAGGTGGTCACCGCGGAACGCACCACGACCGCGGAGATGCGCTCGCTGCAGCGTGTCCTCGGCAAGGACGTGAACAAGGCGAGCTGGGCCGTGCGGCGTCCGAGCGGCTACGACCGCGCCGGCCTGCGGGCG
Organism: Actinomycetota bacterium; assembly: GCA_030862715.1. Next base: position 5,050 of record JALZDD010000695.1, read on the forward strand.
ACGGTGCTGCTGATCAGCAGGTCGGGCGCCACCCCGGCGTTCGCCTTCAGTTCCAGCACCCAGATGTCCACCTCGGCCGGCTCCGGGAAGCGATCGGGCTATGTGAGCGTCACCAAGGCGTCGTACGACAAGCTCTTCAAGCCGTTCTTCTCGGCAGTCGGACGGCGGGTTTGAGGGACGTAGGATCGCGATGTGGTGGGAGTCACCCTGTCACTGATGGTTACTGGTTGGTAACCTGCCGCAGTGACACGTACGCGTGGTCTCGTCGGGTCGAAACGTTGTGGCCCCGACCACCGAGAGTAGGAGTGAAGCATGGGTCGCCTTGCCGAGACCGAAGGTCTCACCGATATTCAGGAAGAGATCCTGAAGACCGTCCGTCAGTTCGTGGACGAGAAGGTCATTCCGGTGGCCCAGGAGCTGGAGCATGCCGATGAGTATCCG
>JALZDD010000738.1 GCA_030862715.1 Actinomycetota bacterium
TGGGGGTTGCGGCGCAGTGAACGGGTGGAGACTATCTGAGAATGACTACGGAACGGCACACCTGGATCGCGTTCCTGCGCGCCATCAACCTCGGTGCGACCCGGAAATTCCCGAAGCAGGCGATCTCCGCCGCCGTGGTGAGGGCGGGCGGAACCGACGTCGAGACCTACATCAACACGGGCAACGTACGCTTCGACCACCCGGTCGGCGACCGGGCCGAGATGGAGGCGATCCTGGAGGAGGCCTTCGCGGCCGACCGCTTCTTCGAGGTGCCGACGATCTGCGTGACGCCCGCTGAGCTGAAGGTGATCGCCAATGACGCCGCGGCGGTCGGGATGGGGCACGAGGGCAAGCAGTTCGTGTTCCTGTGCAAGGAGCTCACCGACTCCGGCTCCCGGGACGCGCTGGTCGCTCGGGCAGGGGAGGGCGAGCGGGTCTACGTCATCGGCCGCGCCGTGCACCTGCTCACCGATAGCTTCCAGCAGACGAAGATCACCAACGCCGTCGTCGAGCGCCACATCGCGATCAGCACCAACCGCAACATCAACGTGATCCGCACCCTCGCCGACAAGTGGGCCTGAGGCCTACTGCGCCTCGATGCGGTCGAGGTAGGCCCGGCGTACGTCTGGGTCGACGCGCGTGATGGCGTCGTCGTCGTGGACGGCTCTGCGGATCAGCCGCATCACCGGCTCAGGGACGAGCGGGGCGCTGTTGGCGGCCAGGCCGATGTACGACGGGACGGCGATCTCGGCCGCCCGGCTGCGCCGTCGAGGTCGATCCTGGGACAGCGGGTCATGCTGAAACCTCCTCTGTCTCGGAGATCGTCACTTCGAAGTCGGCCGGGTCGAAGCGGCTGATCCGGCGGACCAGCTCGCCGGTGGACCACGGCCACGAGAAGCTGTTGCGGCCGTTGGCGTCGATGAAGTAGCTGTGGCAGGACGCGCCGCTGTAGGCGGTGCCGGCGAGCGCGGCCTGCACCTCCTCGACGTACGCGGCCTGGGCCTGTGGACTGACGTCGAGCGTCGTCCATCCCTCTGCGCGAGCGGTCGTGATGGCCTCGGTGATCATAGCCACCTGCGACTCGGCGACGGCGAAGGCCGAGCCGTGACCGGTGCCGAGGCTCGGGCCGAGCACCACGAACGCGTTCGGGAAACCGGTGACCGAGGTGCCCTGGTACGCCTCGGGGGAGCCGGCCCAGTGCTCGGCGAGCGTGCGACCGTCGGCTCCGCGGATCAGGTCGGCGACCGGCATGTCGAGGATGTGGAAGCCGGTGCCGAGGATGATCGCGTCGACCTCCGCCGTGCTGCCGTCGGCGCCGATCACGCTCGTGCCCTCGACCCGCTCGACGCCGGTCGCGTGCACCTCGACGTTCGGCTTCGTCAACGACTGGAGGTAGTTGTTGGAGAAGAGGATCCGCTTGCAGCCGATCAGGTAGTCGGGGGTCAGCTTCGCCCGCAGCTCCTTGTCCCGGACGGCGGCGCGTAGGTAGGCCCTTCCGACCTGCTGCAGGCCCTGCATCAGCGGCTGCGGGCGGCGGAAGGCGATGCCGACGGCCTCCATGGCGGCGTACTCGACCGCCCCGAGAGCCTTCTCGAAGAAGGGCATGTTGTGCTTGACCCACTTCTCGGCGTCCGGCACGGGATGATCGACCTTGGGCAGGACCCAGTGGGCGGTGCGCTGGAAGAGGTGCAGGCCGGCTACCTGCTTCTGGACCTCGGGTACGAACTGGACCGCCGATGCGCCGGTGCCGATCACGGCGACCCGCTTGCCGACGAGGTCGACCCCGTGGTTCCACCGGGCCGAGTGCCAGACCTCGCCGGGGAAGTCGGCCAGACCGGGCAGGTCCGGGATCTTCGGCTCATTCCACGGGCCGGCGGCGGCGACCAGGAAGCGGGTGGTGATCTCGCCGTCGCTGGTGTCCAGGTGCCATCCAGCGGCCTCGGCGTCCCAGGTCGTGCCGCGGACCTCGACCCCGAACCGGGTGATGTCCTCGAGGCCGCGATCCCGGGCCACGCCGTCGATGTAGGCGAGGATCTCCGGCTGGTTGCCGTAGACCCGTGACCAGTCGCTGTTGGGCGCGAACGAGAACGAGTAGAGGTTGGACGGTACGTCGCACGCGCACCCCGGATAGGTGTTGGCCCGCCAGGTGCCACCGTAGGTGTCGGCCTTCTCGAGGATGGCGACGTCCTCGACGCCTGCCTCGCGCAGCTTGATCGCGGCCGCGATGCCGGAGATGCCGGCGCCGATGACGACGACCTCGTGGTGGGTGCTCATGCGGTTGCTCCTTCGCTGGTCGAGCCTGTCGAGATCGCCGCCGCGACGCGGCTGGGGGCGTGTCGGCGGGCCGCGGCGAGAGTGGCCTCGCGGCGGCCGAGGTCCATGAAGTTGGGGCCCATCGCGGCCAGCTCCCCGGCGCCGGGCTCGATCCGGATGACGCGTACGCCGGCCTCCCGGAGCAGCGCGACCTCGCGATCGAGCACGGCGGTCATCTGCGAGCGCAGCAGACGCTCGAGCCGGTCCAGGCCACGGGCGGGGACGCCACCCTCGGTGGTCATCGGGGCGACCACGACGACCTCGTCGACCGCCTGGCCGAGGAGGAGGTCGGCCGAGACGGAGGAGACCGCACCTCCGTCGACGTAGCGGCGGCCGGAGATCTCGACCGGCGGGAACCAGCCGGGGATCGCCCAGGATGCAGCGACCGCCGCGCCCAGGGCGGCGGCGGGGGCATCAGCGGAGCCGAACGCAACTCTCTCGCCGGTGGCCGCGTCCGCCGCGACCAGCCAGGTCGCGGGGTGGTCGACCCAGCCGTCGGGGCCGGCCAACGCGTCGCCGTACGCCCTCAGCCAGGCGGCGTCGCCGCGGCCGCGGGGGAGCAGGCCGGCGAGCGCGCCGTAGGGCGAGCGGCGGGAGAGGCCGGGGCGGACCAGGCCGAGCGCGGGCAGCGCGAGAGCCGGGACCGGTGGCACCGTGCCGGGATGTTCGGCCACGTGGGCCGCCAGGACGGGGTCGGCACCCGGTGTCCCGTCGAGCGCGTCGAGCAGCTCCTGCGGCGTACGGCCGGACCCGAGGGCCGCGACGATCTCCGAGCCCGCGGAGGTGCCGACGAGAACGCCGGCGGTGCGGACGTCCCAGTCCAGAGCCTCCTCGAGGACGCGGAGGGCGACGGCCGTCCAGGCGAAACCGAGTGTGCCGCCGCAGCCGATGGCGAGTGCGCGTCGTCGAGTCATATTCGGATACTAAGGGTATTTGAATACCGACGGTAGCCCGAACTGGTAAGATCATTCCCGTGGGCCGGATCACGCGCAAGGAGTCGCACGCGCAGACGCGCGAGCGACTGATCGAGACCGCGCACCGGCTCTTCATCTCGGACGGCTACAACGCGACCTCGCTCGACAAGGTCGCCACCGCAGCGGGCTTCTCGAAGGGCGCGGTCTACTCGAACTTCGCCACCAAGCACGAGCTCGGCCTCGCCGTGCTCGACGTGATCCACCGGGAGCGGGCCATGTCGCTGGCGGAGGCAGTCAGCGGCGTCGACACCGTCGAGGGCCGGATCGACGCCTTCGCGGCCTGGGCCGAGGCCAACATCGGCGACGTCGGCTGGACCGCGCTCGAGGTCGAGTTCGCGACCAGCACTCGCCGGGTCGAAGGGGTGAGCCAGGAGCTCGCCGCCCGGCGCCGCGAGCTCACCGCGGCCGTCGCGGGCCTGATCGAGCAGCAGGCCGCCGACCTCGGCCTCACGCTGTCCTCACCGGCCGAGGAGGCCGCTGTTCAGCTGCTCTCCCTCGGCATCGGGCTCGGCGTCCAGCGCGCGTTCGACCCCGCCCTCTCGGTCACCAGCCTGGTCGACCTGCTGCGCTCGCTGCTGGAGAGCGCGACGCCTGCGTCGTAGCGCGCGAAGCCTAGTGGGCCGGGGCGCCGTTGTGCTCGGGGGCGGGGAAGGAGACCCGGTTCAGGCCGCGTACGGCCGGGCTCAGCAAGGTCGCCAGCGAGATCACCACGTAGGCGATGCCGGCGATCGCGAGGATGTTCTCGATCCCGTACGCAGCGGCCAGCGGCCCCATCGCCAGCTGCCCGACGGGGATGGCGATATAGGTGCCGAGCTGGTCGTAGGAAGACGCCCGGGAGAGCAGTTCGCTGGGGACGTTCTCCTGCATCGAGAGCTGCCAGCCGAGGCTGAAGACCTGGATGCCGGCGCCGGAGAGGGCGGCCGCGGGCAACAGCACCGCGAGGTCGGTGGAGAAGCCGAGAGCGGCGATGGGCAGCCCGAACAGGGCCATGCCGATCATGCCGTAGAACAGCGGCCGCTCGAGCCGGACCTTCATCAGCACGAGCGTCGCGGCGAGCACGCCGATCCCCTGGAAGGTCAGGATCAGACCCCAGCCGCCCGCGCCCAGCCCAGAACCCTCGGCCCGCTGCGGGCCGAGCGTGAGGAGTCCGCCCTCATAGAGCGCGTTGAGCATGGTCGCGGCGCCGACGCAGAGCCACAGCCAGCTCGTCGAGCGGAAGTAGTCCCAGCCCAGGCGCAGATCGCCGATGACCGAAGCCTTGCCGACCACGCCGCTGATCTTGACCGGCAGCAACAGCAGCGCCGCGATGATCCAGGTGGCGGCGTCGAGCGCGAGCGCCCAGCCCGCGCCGACGCTGAGGACGAGCAGGCCGGCGGTGCCGGGGCCGGCGACCGCGACGATCGCGCGGGTCAGCGACATCAGCACGTTGGCCTCCTGCAGCATGCTGCGCGGCACCACGAGCGGGATGATCCCCTGCTGAGCGGGCAGGCCGGCGGCGGAGACGATGCCGTTGAGCGCGGAGAGCGCGATCAGGTGCCACAGCTCGGCGACACCGGCGATGACGAGGGCGGCGACGACCGCCTGGCTCAGTCCCGAGACCAGGTTGGAGGCGAACAGGATCCGGGCTCGGCCCATCCGGTCGGCGAGCACGCCGCCGATCAGCATGAAGACGATCATCGGGATCGTGCGGGCCGCGAGGACGGCGCCGATCGCGATCGGCGCGTCACTCACCTCCAGGACCGCGAAGGCCAGGGCGACGGGCGCCATGAAGTTGCCCGCCAGGTTGATCGAGCGGGACGCGAAGAACCAGCGGAAGTGGGGTTCGCGAAGAGGGGCTGTCGCCGAGATCCGAGCCATTCGAGGAGAATAGACCGTCGGGTGATTTCTATCTGCCCAAAATTCGCAATTCTGTCACGAGACCGTTATCCCGGCCGAGCGCATCTCCTCGATGGCGGCCGAGGTGCTCGCCGCGGCCACACCGGCGGCCAGATCGGCGAGCAGCGTGGTGTGGAAACCGGCGGCTCGGGCGTCGAGCGCGGTGGCACGTACGCAGTAGTCGGTCGCCAGCCCGCACACGTCGACCTCCTCGACGCCGTTGGCCCGAAGCCAGTCGGTCAGGCTGGCCCCGCCGGTGGCCGCGCCCTCGAAGCCGGAGTAAGCCGCTGCGTACTCACCCTTGCGGAAGATCTCGTCGAAGGTGACCGGGTCGAGGTTGGGGTGGAAGGCCTCGCCGTCGGTGCCGACCACACAATGCGCGGGCCAGGAGTCGACGTAGTCCGGCGGGTTGCCGAAGTGGTCGCCCGGGTCGATGTGGTGGTCCTTGGTCGCCACCACCAGCCCGTACGTCTGCTCCGGCTCCTTGCTCGCCGCCCGCTCGCGCAGCAGCTGACCGATGTCGTAGGCCACCCGGGCCCCGCCGTCGACCGGCAGGGACCCGCCCTCGCAGAAGTCGTTCTGTACGT
>JALZDD010000752.1 GCA_030862715.1 Actinomycetota bacterium
GCTCACCACGAGGCCGCCGCTGACGTTGGGCACCCAGTAGGCGAACTTCAGGGGCTCGGTTGCCGGTGAAGTCATGCTGGTCTCCTTGGATCGCTAATGTCTACTAAACTTATCTGATTAAACAGGCGACGGGACCGGATCTCCCGATGTGGACCAGCGGAAGACCCGATCCCGTGATAGACACCGCCTATCAGGCGGCGTCGGGGCGAGAGGCCCTACAGATCACCCAGGGCCGGCTCACGTGTACCAGGTCGGCGCAGGGATCTCCCCGAGCAGCGCGTAGCGGCCCACCTCGGCCCGCTTGTGCGCCACCGGGTCGCACAGCGAGTGGGTGCGGATGTTGCGCCACGCGATGTCCAGGCCGACCTTGTTGGAGGTCGCCCGGGCGCCGGTGAGGTCGTACACCTTGGTGCCGATCTCGAGGCCGGCGTCGATCGCGACCTGCTTGGCCGCGGCGATCACGACCGCCGCCTCGCCGCGCTCCTGCTCGGTGACCTCGTCGGCGTGCGCGTTGATGGCCTCGATCAGGCCGGCCGCCCGCTCGGCCAGCGCCTGGGCCGCCCACAGCTTCGAGGTCAGATCGCCGTACGTCTCCTGGATGTAGAACTCCTCGCTCCCCGTCTCCTTGACGTCTCCGGCGTAGGGCCAGGCGCGGGTCGTGTCGCGGGTATAGGTCGCCGCGGTCGCCAGGGCACCCTCGGCGATCCCGAGGTAGAAGTTGGTGAAGATGAGCTGGATGATCGGCACATTGAGCGTGTTGTAGACCCGCGGAACGAAGTCGTACGCCCCGTCCTCCTGCTTCACGTAGCCGGCCGCCGACTCCCGGGGGACCCGCACGCCGTTGATCTCCACACCGCCGGACTCGGTGAGCCGCTGGCCGAGGTTGTCCCAGTCGCCGGCGAAGACGATGGCCTCCTGCTGGGTCGGGACGATCGCGAAGACGTGCTTCTCCGTGCCCTCGATGACGCCTTCGAGCACGGTCAGGTCGGAGATTCTTCCGCCGGTCGAGAACGACTTGCGGCCGGTGAAGACGAGCTCGTCGCCCTCGATCCTGATCACCAGGTCGTCGTCGCGCGGATTGACCGCGCCCCCGAAGAAGAAGTTGTTCTCGGTGTAGAGCTGCTCGACGGCGGCGATCTGCTCCGGGGTGCCGACCAGCCGTGCCGCCCAGGCCCACAGGTAGTGGTAACCGAGCAGCTGCCCGATCGAGCCGTCGCCCGCCGCGACCGCGCGGACCACGCGCAGCGCGGTCGTCCAGTCCTGGCTGGCGCCGCCGTGCTCGGCAGGGCCGAGCAGGGTGACCAGGCCGCTCTCCTTGAGCAGGTTCACCTCGTACGTCGGGACCTGGTTGGCCCGGTCGCGGGCGACCGCGTCCACGGAGAGCCTGGTGGCCACCTCGCGAGCACGGTCGACCCAGCCCTCCGGGGTCGTGGGTGCCGTGCCGAACTCCGCGGCGTTGCGTACAGCTTCGGTTGTCATCGCGCCCTCTCAGTCTTGCGTCGTGAACGTTTCCGTCTTTAGTCAACCAAATTACTGGAGAATAGGCAGCGTGAGGCGGGCTGGACGCCAGCGATCACCGATCACCCGCTCGGGATGACCGATCACCGACCGACGAGAGGACAGCGTGAGGATCGAGCAGTTGGAGTACATCGCGGCCGTGACCCAGTACGGCTCGCTGCGCCGCGCGAGCGAGCAGCTCCACATCTCCCAGCCGGCCCTGAGCGAGGCGATCACCAAGCTCGAGCGCGAGCTCGGCGTGACGCTGCTCGACCGGCGCCGCGCCGGGGCCCGGATCAGCCGCGAGGGCCAGGACCTGCTGCACTCCATGGCCGACGTCCTGGAAGCCGTCGACCGCCTCCGCCTGGCCGCCGGCGACCAGCACGCCGGGGTCAGCTCGGTGCGGGTCGGCACGGTCCACGCCGGCACCTCGACCGTGCTGCTACCGACGTTGCGAAGATTCGCCGACGCGCATCCGCGGACGAGCGTCGAGGTGCGCACGATGGTGCAGGAGGACATCTATCTCGCCCTCGTCGAGGGCACGATCGACATCGGCCTGGTCAACCTGCTCGACGGCGACGACCTGCCGCCGACGGTCGAGGGCAGCGCGCTTCTCCACGGGCGGCCGATCGTCGTGCTGCCCGTGGGCCACCTGCTCGCATCCCGCGAGGAGATCACCGTCGAGGAGCTCCGCGAGGAGCCGTTCGTCGGCATGCGCTCGGGCTACCTGATGTATCGCTTCGCCCACCGCGTCTTCGGCCGCGACCTCCCCCACCACAGGCACGCCACCGACGGCGCCGAGATGGGCAAGATGATGGTCGGCGAGGGCCTCGGACTGACCCTGCTGCCCGACTACAGCGTCGTCGGCGACCCACGCGAGACCGGCGGGCACATCACCGTACGGCCGCTCGCCGGGGACCGTTCCCGGGTCACGATGGTCGCGGTGCGACGGCACAACGCGCGTACGACCTCGGGGGCGCGCAGCCTCCTCGACCTGCTCGCCGAGACTGCTGCCCGCTCTCAGGCTTCGAGTCAGCCCTCGGCCGGCTCGTAGCTCTGCACGAACTCGGTGAGCCGGGCGAGCTGGTCGGGGTCGGTGGTCGGGATGACGCCGTGGCCGAGGTTGAAGATGTGGCCCTTGGCGCGCCGCCCGGTCTCGATGATCTTCCCGGCCTGCTCGAGCATCACCTCGGTGGGCGCGAAGACGAGGGCGGGGTCGAGGTTGCCCTGGACTCCGAAGTCGTCGCCGAGCTGGGTGATCGCCCAGTCCAGCGGCGTACGCCAGTCGACACCGACGACCTCGGCACCGGCGCTGCCCATCAGCGGGAGGAGCATGGCGGAGTTGACGCCGAAGTGGATCCGCGGGACACCGAGCTCGCCGATCCGGGCCAACACCTGGGTGGAGTAGGGCAGCACGTGGCGCTCGTAGTCGGCGGGCGTGCAGGCGCCGGCCCAGGAGTCGAAGAGCTGCACCGCGGAGGCACCCGCGCGGACCTGGACCTCCAGGAACGCGCCGGAGATCCCGGCGATCTTGCGCATCAGGGCGTCCCACACGTCGGGGGCACCGAACATGA
>JALZDD010000762.1 GCA_030862715.1 Actinomycetota bacterium
TACGCCTACTGGGCCAACGGCACCCAGGGCGGCGAGAGCGAGACCGTGCTCGGGCAGTGGCGCCGAGACCGCGGGATCGGCGACGAGCTCGTCATCTCCACCAAGGTCGGCGCGCGCCCGACGGACGTCGTCGAGCGCGTCGAGAACGGATGGATGAACCAGCGCAACCGCACCTGGGAGGGACTGGCACCGGAGAACGTACGCGAGCAGGCCGACCGCTCCCGCGAACGCCTCGGTGTCGAGCGGCTCGACCTCTACTACGCGCACGTGCCGGACACGAACGGCGTGCCACTGGAGGAGTACGCCGCGGGCTTCGCCGCTCTCGTGAAGGACGGTGTCATCGGCCAGTTCGGGCTGAGCAACCACTGGTCCTGGCAGGTCGAGCGGGCGCGGGCGGTCAACCCGGAGGAGGCGCGGCCGAGCGTGCTGCAGTATCACCACACCTATCTGCGGATGCGCACGGACATCCCCAACCCGCGGCTCTCGGTCGACGGCGAGATCGGCGTGGCCGACGCCTCCCTGCTCGCCTACCTGCGGGCGACGCCGGGGCTGACGCTGGTGGCCTACACGCCGCTGCTCAGCGGGGCCTACACGAATCCTTCGAAGCCGCTGGATCCAGCCTATGACCACCCCGGGACGAGCGCGCGGCTCGCAGTGCTCGACGAGGTCGCGGCCGAGACCGGCGCGACCCGCAACCAGGTCGTGCTGGCCTGGATGCTCGGCGACGCCCTACCGGTGATCCCGCTGGTCGGGGCCTCATCCGTGGCCCAGCTCGACGAGAGCCTGGCGGCGGTCGACCTGGAGCTCAGCGAGGAGCAGCGGCGTCGGCTCGACGCTGCTGGGCGATGAGCTCGGCGTCGGGGTCGGTCTCGCCCACCGCCGCGGCGTAGTACGACACCTTGAACTCGATCGCGTCGAGATGGGCGGCCGTCTCCTCCAACTGCGCGCGCACCCGGTCGCGGTGTGCGCGCAGCAGGGCGAGGCGGGCCTCCTCGTTGCCGAAGCCGTCACGGACCATCTCGGCATAGCGCCGGATCTCCCGGATCGGCATCCCCGTCGAGCGCAGCCGGGTGATCAGCGTGATCCAGCCGAGGTCGCCCTCGGAGTAGGCGCGGTGACCCGACCCGTTGCGGCCGACCCCGAGCATCAGCCCGTCACGCTCGTAGTAGCGCAGCGTGTGCGCGGTCAGGCCGGTCCGCGCGGCCACCTCGGCGATGCTGAGCCCGTTGCTGTCCGCCTGCGTCGTCATGGACCCCAGTGTCCTGGTTCGAGTGCACTCGAAGTCAAGCCACTCAGAGCGCCGATCCGCCGGTCACGTCGAGCGTCTCGCCGGTGACCCATCGCGCCTGGGGCGAGGCGAGGAAGCCGACCGCGTCGGCGACGTCCTCCGGCGTGCCGATCCGGCCGAAGACCGACAGCGCGTCCGCCTGCGCCCGCGGCCCGGGCAGGTTGATCCAGTCGGCGTTGATGTCGGTCTCGATCACACCGGGGAGAACCGCGTTGACCGTCGCCCCACGTGCGGCGAGCGGCGCGGCGAGGGAGCGGGTGAGGTTGTTGATGCCGGCCTTGGCCGCGGCGTACGCCAGATGGGTCGGCGCCGCCACCCGGGTGTAACCGGTCGACACGTTGATCACCCGGCCGCCCTCGCGCAGGTGCGGGGCGACCGCCTGGGTCAGGAACATCGGCGCGATCAGGTTGACCTCGAGGACGCGGCGCGCGGTGGCCGGGTCGAGCTCGTGGAGCTCCTGGTTGCCGTTGATGCCCGCGTTGTTGACCAGGATGTCGAGGCCGCCATCCTCCTCGAGCGCCGCCGCGGTCCACGCCGCCGCGATCTCGGCCGCCGCCTTCGCGCCGTCCTCGCCGAGGTCCGCCTCGATCAGGACCGCCCGGGCCCCGGCCGACTCGACGAGCCGCGCGGTCTCCTCGGCGGCCGCGCGGTTCGAGCCGTAGTGGATGCCGATGAGGCCGACACCGTCGGCGGCCAGACGTGCGGCGATGGCGCGGCCGATCCCGCGCGAGGCTCCGGTGACGAGTGCATTGCGGGTCATCTCGATCTCATTTCTGTAGTGGTCGCTAAATAATGCTCTGGGAGTTAATGTAGAGATCACTATGGAAATGCGCAAGCCCTCCCGCGGACGACCGCGCTCCTTCGACGAGGACGCGGTGCTCGACGCCGTGATGCGGGCGTTCTGGGAGCACGGGTACGAAGGCACGAGCGTCGCGACGCTCGAGGCCGCGACCGGGCTGAAGGCACCCAGCCTCTACGGGGCGTTCGGCTCCAAGGAGGTGCTGTACCAAGCCGCTCTCGAGCGCTACGCCCGCGAGCACGGCAACGTGCTCCGGCCCGACGGACCGGCTCGCGAGGCCATCTCGGAGTTCCTGTACGAGGCGGCCGACCGGTTCAGCGAGAACGGGCTGCCGCCCGGCTGCATGGTCTCGACGGCCGCACTGGCGCTGGGCACCGCCCAGCGCGGCGTCGCCACCCGCCCGGCCAAGATGCGCTCCGAGACGCTCGCGGGGATCGAACAGCGGCTGCGGACCGCGGTCACCGAGGGCGAGCTGCCGGCCGGAACCGATGCCGGCGCCCTGGCGCGGCTCTTCGGCGCGGTGATCCAGGGCATGTCGGTGCAGGCGATCGACGGCGCCACCCGGCAGGAGCTGCGTGGGCTCGCCACGGCCGCGATGGATGCTTGGCCACGATGACGCGGGACGGATCGGCGCGAGCCAGGACGTACGTCGCCGGAGCTGCTGTCCTCCTGCTCGCGCTCAGCGCGTGCGGCGGGGCTCCCGAGGCCGACCCGTCGCCGACGACCAGCGCCACCGCTCCCTCGACCTCGGCGGAGCCGTCACCCAGCGACGTACCCTCGTCTTCTTCTCCGGCTGTCGCGAAGCCGGGGACGGTGCCGCCGCCGTGGCTCGGCACCCGAGTGCTGAAGGAGGACGCGGAGGGCTACGGGATCGCCGGGCCGACGCCGAAGGAGCTGCGCAACCGGGCGTGGACGCTGCCGGACATCATGCCGATGCTGCCCGGTGACGGCTTCGCGGCCGAGGTCGACATCGCACCGGACGACGTGATCGCGCGCTCGACCTGGGTGCCGGGGTGCCCGGTCTCGCGGCAGGAGCTGGCCTGGGTGCGGATGACGTTCTGGGGCTTCGACAACGCTCGCCACACCGGCGAGATGCTGATCAACGCCCGGGTCGCCGAGGACGTCGTCGGGGTCTTCCGGCGGCTCTACGAGGCGAGGTTCCCGATCGAGCAGATGGACATCACCACGAAGGCGGCCCTGGACGCGCCGCCGACCGGCGACGGCAACGGCACCGGCGGCTTCGTCTG
>JALZDD010000774.1 GCA_030862715.1 Actinomycetota bacterium
CAACCTCTCCTAGGGACTCTCCGGGGTCAGCGGCCGACCAGGCCGGTCTCGTAGGCCAGCACCACCAGCTGGACGCGGTCACGAGAACCGGTCTTGGCCAGCAGCCGGCCGACGTGGTCCTGATGGACGTACGCATGCCCCGCATGGACGGCGTCGAGGCGACCGGTCTGATCGCCGGCCGCGCGGGCGCACCCCGGGTGATCGTGCTGACCACCTTCGACCTCGACGAGTACGCCTTCGCCGCGATCCGCGCGGGCGCCGCGGCGTTCCTGCTCAAGGACGCCCGCCCCGAGGACCTGCTCACCGCGATCCGCACCGTGCACGCCGGCGACTCGGTCGTCGCGCCGAGCACCACCCGGCGCCTGTTGGAGCACTTCGCCGCCTCCGCCCCCGCGACCGCCGGGCCGGCGATCGAGGGGCGGCTGGAGGCGCTGACCGAGCGTGAGCGCGAGGTGCTCACGCTCGTCGGCCGCGGCCTGTCCAACACCGAGATCGCCGAGACCTTCGTGGTCGCCGAGGCCACTGTGAAGACCCACGTCGGCCGGCTGCTGGCCAAGACCGGTTCTCGTGACCGCGTCCAGCTGGTGGTGCTGGCCTACGAGACCGGCCTGGTCGGCCGCTGACCCCGGAGAGTCCCTAGGAGAGGTTGCGCTGCTCGCCCTCCCACGGCCCGGGATCCTTGGTCGTGGCGGAGCCCAGCCCCCAGCACTTGCCGACGGAGCGACCCTCACCCGGGGATGACCCTGAGCCGACCCTTGCCGATCCACCCCAGGTCGTACGCCCGGATCAGCCTCCAGCCCGATGCGGGCTGACGCCTCGCGACGAGAGGCTCTGTGGCATGACACAGACCTCTGTTCCCACGATGACGGCCGCCGCCCGAGCGGTGGGCCTGACCAAGACCTACGGCAAGGGTGCGACCGAGGTGCACGCCCTGCGCGGGGTCGACCTGGAGATCCGCAGCGGCGCCTTCACCGCGATCATGGGCCCGAGCGGTTCGGGCAAGTCGACGCTGATGCACTGCCTGGCCGGTCTCGACCGACCCACCAGCGGTGAGGTGACGGTCGCGGGCCAGCCCCTGCAGAACCTCAACGACGACCAGCTGACCATCTTCCGCCGGGAGAACATCGGCTTCGTCTTCCAGGCGTTCAACCTGCTGCCGATGCTCACCGCCGGGCAGAACATCCAGCTGCCGCTGGAGCTGGCCGGCAAGCGGGTGACCGACGAGACCCGCGCCCGGGCGCAGATGATCGCCGACACCCTCGGCATCGGCCAGCGCCTGGGCCACAAGCCCTCCGAGCTCTCCGGCGGCCAGCAGCAGCGCGTGGCCATCGCCCGTGCGCTGGTCACCCAGCCCGCGATCCTCTTCGCCGACGAGCCCACCGGAAACCTCGACTCCGAGACCTCGGCCGAGGTGCTCGACCACCTCCGCCGCAGCGTCCGCGAGCTCGGTCAGACCGTGGTCATGGTGACCCACGAGGCCTCCGCCGCGGCGTACGCCGACGAAATCGTCACGGTCAAGGACGGACACATCGAAGGGGTGACGCACTGATGCGGACGGTGCTGTTCGCATCTCTGCGGACATACGCCCGCCGGTACGCCGCGGCAGTCGTCGCGGTCGTCGCCGCGGTCGCGCTGATCGTGGTGACCAACGCACTCACCTCGGCGACGAAGTCAGGTCTCTTCGCGGGCATCGACGCGCCGTTCCGCAACGCGGCCGGTGCGGTCGACCTCCCGTCCGAGGAGGTCACCGAGAAGTACGTCGAGAAGGGCGGCTGGGCGCTGGCCCTCTCGATGCAGCCGGTCCGCACCGACGAGACCATGCTCGGCCAGGACATCATGGTCGGCGCGGTCGCCACCGAGAAGCGCTGGCAGTGGCAGGACCTCGAGGAGGGCCGGTTCCCGACCCGCGCCGGTGAGGCCGTGGTCGATGCCAACGCCGCCAAGACCAACAAGGTCGCCATCGGCGACACGCTGAAGGTCGGCAGCGGCAAGACCGCGGTCGAGACGACCGTCGTCGGTCTGGTCGACGCCCCGTCGATGTGGTCCTCGCCGATCTACGTCACCTGGCCCGAGATGCAAGGCTGGGAGGACCAGCACGTCCAGGCCGTCATGACCGCCGGGGCCGGCGCCGAGGCCGACAAGTGGCTGAACACCGACGACTACCTCACCGAGCTGCAGACCCAGCTCAACAAGGAGGTCAACGTCGTGGCGTACATGATCCTGATCTTCGCCTTCATCGCGCTGTTCGTCTCCGTGCTGGTCATCACCAACACGTTCTCGATCCTGTTCGCCCAGCGGATGCGCGACTTCGCGCTGCTGCGCGCGATGGGCGCGACGAAGCGTCAGGTCCTGCGATCGGTACGCCGCGAGGCGCTGGCCCTCGGCCTCCTCGCCTCGTTGCTCGGCCTGGTGGTCGGGGTCCTGCTCGGCTGGGGGATCGTCGCGCTGGTGCGGCAGTTCGCCGAGACCGCGCCGCTGGGTGACGTCGCCTTCGAGTGGCCCTGGCTCGTGGGCGCGTTCGTCCTCGGCGTGCTCACCACCCTGGTCGCCTCGTGGCTGCCGACGCGCCGGCTGATGCGGCTGAGCCCGCTGGCCGCGCTGCGGCCGCAGGAGGGCTTCGACGTACGCGGCGCCGGGCTGTTCCGGATCGGCCTCGGCCTGGTCGTGGCACTCGCCGGCATCGCGACGATCTTCGTGGCGGTGGGCTGGGACGACGCCCAGACCGGCATGCTGATCGTGCTGTTCGGCTGCGGGGTCACCTTCATCGGCGTGATGCTCCTCGGCCCCGCGCTCGTGCCGGGCCTGGTGCGGCTGGCCGGGTCGGCGCTGGCCGTGGTCGCCGGCTCCCCGGCGAAGCTCGCCGCGGCCAACGCCGGACGCAACCCGAAGCGCACCGCGGCCACTGCGGCCTCGCTGCTCGTCGGCGTCACCCTCACCACCGGCGTACTGACCGGGATGGCCACCATCCGCGGCGCCACCCTGGACGAGATGGCGGAGCAGCACCCGATCGACATCGCGCTCCAGTCCGAGTCGAAGCCGCTGGAGGACTCCGTGGTCGGGGACGCGAAGTCGGTCCCGGGCGTCGCGGACGCCGTCGCTGTGCCGGGGACCATGGCGTCGGTGGAGGCCGGCGGCAAGCCCGTTCCAGTGCCTGTCGTCGCGCCGCCGGGCGGGGACATCGCTCTGCAGGACATGACCGTGAAGCCCGGCACGATGGTGCTCTCGCCGCTGGCCGCCTCGGCGTTCACCGAGAACGAGTTCGAGGCGTCCGGTGAGAAGGTCACGCTGGTCGTCGGCGACCGTTCGGTCACGGTGACCCTGGACGTACGCGAGATCGACGGTGCTCCGCAGATCTCCGCCGCCACTCTCGAGAAGCTGACCGGTGACCCGCAGACGTACGCCGTCTGGGTCCGTGCCGATGCCGGTGCCGACCCGGAGGACCTGGCGGGAGCGCTCGGGGTGATCGCCCCCGATGCCGAGCTCATCAACGGCAAGGGCCAGCGCGCCTGGGTCGAGCTGCAGCTGGATGTGTTCACCTGGGCGGTGATCGGGCTGCTGGCGATCTCGGTGCTGATCGCGCTGGCCGGCATCGCCAACACCCTGGGCCTCTCGGTGCTCGAGCGCGGTCGTGAGCATGCGCTTCTGCGGGCGCTGGGGCTGACCAAGCGCCAGCTGCGGCGGACGCTGGCCGCCGAGGCGGTGCTGCTCTCGGCCGTGGCGGCTTTCGTCGGCACCGCGCTGGGCGTCTTCTTCGCCTGGGGCGGCAGCGAGATCCTGGTCGGCGACATCATGCCCGACGCCACCTTCCAGCTGCCGGTGCTGCAGCTGGTGGCGGTGGTCGCGGCGGCAGGCCTGGCCGGCCTGGTCTCCTGCGTGGCGCCCTCCAAGCGGGCCACCAAGGTCAGCCCGGCGGAGGGACTCGCGCTGGACTGACCCTGGCTGTACCGACGTCGGGGCAACGCTCGATCAGACCTCCGCGTGCTCCTGCTGCTCCTCCTCGGGAGCGGTGGAGCGCGCGGAGGCGATCAGGCTGGTGGTGACGGTGACGGCGAGGATGCCGACGATGATCACCAGGGAGAGCCAGGTCGGGACGACCGGGACGCTGTCCCAGTGGCCGTGGGCCCAGTGCAGGCCGAGCTTGACGCCGATGAAGGCGAGGATCGCGGCCAGACCGTAGGAGAGGTGGACCAGCTTGGACAGGGCACCCTCGAGCACGAAGTAGAGGGCCCGCAGGCCGAGCAGGGCGAACGCGTTGGTGGCGAAGACGAGGTAGGGGTCGCCGGTGATGCCGTAGACCGCCGGCACCGAGTCGACGGCGAAGACGATGTCGGTGGCGAAGATGGCGAGCACCACGATGGCCATCGGCTTCAGGCCGATCTTGCGGCCGATGCGTACGGCCAGCATCTCCTCGGGGTCGACCTTCTGGTCGTGGCCCTGGAGCGCCTCGGTGAAGATCTTCGCGGCGGTGATCAGCAGGATCGCGCCGAAGATCAGGAAGACGATGTCCCACTGGGACAGCGCCGCTGCGCCCAGGGCGATGAAGATGCCGCGCAGCACGAGCGCGCCGACGATGCCGAAGAGCAGGACCTTCTGCTGCAGGTGCCGTGGCACCGCGAAGGCCGCGAGCAGCAGCATGAAGACGAACAGGTTGTCGACGCTGAGCGACTTCTCGACGATGTAGCCGGTGTAGTACTCGAAGCCGGTCTGGCTGCCATGGGCGTTCCAGACCCAGACACCGAAGGCGAGCGGAAGCGCGATGTAGAAGGCGGACCAGCCCACCGCCTCCTTCATGGAGACGTCGTGGGGCTTGCGGGTCAGGACGAAGTCGAGGGCGATCAGCACCACGACGGCGGCGATGGTCACGGCCCACAATGTGGGCGTGGCAATGGTATCGAGCATGCGGGTTCCTCAGGCGTGTTGATGAACGTCTGAGGTCTCCCTCACCCCGAGATCGAGGTGTCATTCCGGGACGGTGTCGGCACCGACGTACTGACCGGAGTGAGCTTGGTGAGGTACTCCCCTCGGGGTGAAGCGTATCGGTATCGTGGATGGGGTTGGCAATCGGCCGCCAGAGGAGTCGGCCAGGCGACACAATGGAGTGATGACGACGGAGTCACAGCTTTCCCTGGTCGATGATCTCGCCGCGGGCGTGTCCGAGGTGGTGACCGACGAGCTCTCGCTGCTGGCGGCATCGACCGACCGGTCCGGATCGGTTGCCGCCGGCCTGCCGCTGGCGGTGGTCCGGGCCCACAGCATCGCGGACGTCCAGGCGGCGATGCGGGTCGCCTCGGCGCACCGGGTGCCGGTGGTCCCGCGGGGTGCGGGCACCGGGCTGGCCGGGGGAGCGGTGGCCGGCACCGGACATCTCGTCGTCGACCTCTCCGCGATGGACCGGATCCTCGAGCTCGACCCGGTCGACGA
Source organism: Actinomycetota bacterium (assembly GCA_030862715.1). The sequence continues at coordinate 5,422 of JALZDD010000774.1, forward strand.
GATCGCAGTCGTAGAGCCCGGCGTGCTCAACGCGCGGCTGGACGCGGCGGCGGCCGAGGTGGGGCTGCGCTACGCACCCGACCCGGCCTCGGCGGCGATCTGCTCGATCGGCGGCAACGTCGCGACCAACGCCGGCGGGCTGCGGTGTGTGAAGTACGGGGTCACCCGGGAGGCGGTCCTCGGCCTCGACGTCGTCCTCGCCGACGGCACCCTGATCCACACCGGCCGCCGCACCATGAAGGGCGTCGCGGGCCTCGACCTCACCGCCCTCTTCGTCGGCTCCGAGGGCACCCTCGGCATCGTCGTCGGCGCGACCCTGCGGCTCAAGCCACGGCCGGTCTCCACGTTGACGGCGTCGGCAGCGTACGCCTCGGTGGCAGCGGCCGCTCGGGCCTGCGCCGAGATCGCCGCCGCCCGGCGGCTGCCCTCCATGCTGGAGTTCATCGACCGGCGCTGTCTCGAGGCGGTCGACCGGTTCGCGGGCACCACTTATGCCGCCCGCGGCGACGCGCTGGTCATCGCGCAGGCCGACGGGCCGGCTGCGGCGACGGAGATCGAGGCCATCGCGGCCATCCTCGGCAAGGAGGCGACCTGGATCGAGCAGGGGGTCGACGAGGAGTCCTCCGACCGTCTGGTGGAGACCCGTCGCCAGGTCCTGCCCGCGATCGAGGCGGAGGGGTCCTGGTTCATCGAGGACATCTGCGTGCCCCGGTCGCGCCTCGCGGAGGCGGTCGACCGGATCTCGGAGATCTCGGACCGGCACGGCGTACGCACCTACACGCTCGCGCACGCCGGCGACGGCAACCTCCACCCGGTCATCGGCTGGAACCCGTCGCCCGACGACGTCCCGGGTGTGATGCCGCCGGCCGAGACCGCCGCGGGTGACGAGATCTTCGCCCTCGCCATCGAGCTCGGTGGCACCACCACCGGCGAGCACGGCGTCGGCCGGCTCAAGCGCAAGTGGCTCGAGCCCGAGATCGGCGCCGACTCCATCGACCTTCAGCATCGGATCAAGGCGGCCCTGGACCCGCTGGGGATTCTCAATCCGGGTGTCGGGTTCTGAACAGCGTCGTGACACCCTTGCCCCGTGCGTGTCGGAATTGCTGCTGTCGTCCTGACCCTCGGCCTCGCGATCACCCTGATCGCCTGCGGCGGTGAACCGGAGGCGGCCGACCCCACCTCGAACCCCAGCGGATCGACCAACGTGGCGACGGTCGTGACCGCCATCAAGGGCGCCGACGGCACCTCCGCGACCGCGGGCGGCTATACGCTCGGTGACGTCAGCCTGCCCGCCGAGGCGGGCACACCAGGGATGGTGAGCTTCAGGATCACCAAGGACGGCGACCCTGTGAGCGACTACATCGAGGAGCAGACCAAGGACCTCCACCTCTACGTCGTACGCGACGACCTGGAGGTCTTCCGCCACCTGCACCCGACCCAGAGCGAGGCCGGGGAGTGGTCCGGCGACCTGACGCTGCCCGCGGGCGGCAACTACCGGGTGGTCGTCGAGTTCGCCGCCCGTACCCCCGACGGCAAGGGGGAGCAGGCGATGCTCGGCGCGACGGCGAAGGTCGCGGGGGCTTCCGAGGTGGACGTACCCGGCTCCGACGACGGCATTGTGATCGCTGCCCTGGAGGAGACTCCGAAGCCCGGGATCGACCAGGAGATCGGCGTCCTGATCTCCGACCTGGCCGGCAAGCCGGTCAACCTCGGCACGTACCTCGGGGTCTACGCGCACGTGACGGCGTTCAGCCGCGAGACGGGTGAGGTGATCCACCTGCACCCGCTCGGCGGCCCCGAGAACGGCGAGGACGGCACCCGCCTCGGCATCCACGTGAAGCCGCCGAAGGCGGGTGACTACGTCTTCTTCGTACAGGTGCGTGTCGACGGCATGATCCACACGCTCCGGCTCCCGGTCACCGTCTGAGAGTCACTGTCGGACGGAGAACTTCACCAGCCCCAGCGGGCTCTCGAACTCGCCCAGGCGGAGCCCGACGGTCGCCTCCCAGACACCGCCCTTGGGGAGTACGACGTCCGCCTCCCAGGTGCCGGCGCCGACCGTCTTCAGGGCCAGGCTGCCCAGGTCGACGTCGCCGGACCTCAGCTTGGCGGTCGGGAGCGCCGCCGCCTCGACGGGCTCGCCGGTCGCGTCCTGGATCTGCAGCCGGAGCACGTTCGGCCCCGGGCCCGCCGGGGTCAGCGTCGCGTAGACCCGGTGGTCGTCGCCCAGCTCCGCGGCCTGGGTGTTGGTCTGCGCGACCGTGGCCGATCCGGTCCCGGTCGAGCCGGCCCCGGCCTGCGGCGGCTGGTCGACCAGGAAGCCGGTGACGCCGAGGACGACGACGAGCACGCCCGCCTCCATCAGCACGGCCCGGCGCAGCATCGAGCCGGCCTCGACGGTGTCGTCGTGACCGGCCGCCTGACGCACGCGGGGGAGGACCAGCAGCCGGTTGCCGGCCGCCATCACCGCCACCGCGACGACCAGCGCGACCTTGGTCATCAGCAGGGTGCCGTACGTGCTGTTGAGCAGGTTGTCCCAGGAGCCGAGGATCCGCCAGCCCATCAGCACGCCCGAGATCGCGAGGGCGGCCAGGGACGCGGCGGCGAGCGTGGAGAACCGGGTGACGATCTCGGCCGCGACCGTGCCGCGCCGGGTGATCAGCGGCAGGGTCAGCGCGAGACCGACCAGGCCACCGAGCCAGAGCGCACCGGCGACGAGGTGGATGACGTCGGTGGCGGTGACCAGCCAGGCGGGTACGACCGCCCGGGAGTGGCCCACCAGTGCCGGGGAACAGATCGCGACCAGCCCCGCGGCCGCGGCCAGGCGCGGCCGTTCGCGCAGCGCGAGCGCGGCCGCGATGCCGATGATCCCCACCAGCGCACTGAGCCACTCCTTGCCGACCGAGGCCGGCGACCAGGCGTCGAAGGTGAGGATCGCCCCGGGTCCGCTCTCGCTCTGCAGCGCGCCGCTGGCCGGGGCCAGGAGCACCAGTGCGATCACGGCGACCATGCCGGCGAGGACCTCGACCCGCTGGACGCGCGCCGTGGCGCGGTCCGGGATGCGGTGCTCGCCGACGATCAATGCGCGAAACCAGACCAGCCCCACGACCAGCAGCAGTGCTGCGTACTGGACGAACTGGAGCGCCCCGTGGATCATCGCCGTCGCCCTGGACGGCTCCGTGGACGGAGGCGGGGCGACGCTGAGGCTCGGGGCGCCGACCGCGAAGGTCAGCGAGCCCGAGATCGGGTGACCGTCGGCCGACACCGCTCGCCAGGCGACGACGTAGGTGCCGTCGCCGAGGCTGCTCGCCTCCGCGAGGGCGACCTGCATCTCGGTTCCGCTCGCGGTCGCCTCGGAGGTGACCTCCTCGCCCTTCGCGTCGTAGACCGTCACGCCCGCCGGTGGCAGCGTCACCGCCTCGTCGAAGGTGAAGGTGATCGTCTCCGGCGCTTGTTCCAAGACCGCACCCTCCTCGGGGTCGGTGCCGATCAGCGTCGCGTGCGCCTGGGCGGGGGAGATGCTGAGCAGGACGGCGTACGCGGCGGCGGCGAGCACCACCAGCAGCCGCCCCAGGGCGCGCCGGCCCGGGCCCCGGTGATCGAGGACCGGCCGGCGCGTCAGGGGAGCAATCACGCCTTACGACGCCCCAGCGCGAGGGCGGTCGAGCCAGCGATCAGGCCGAGGATGCCGGCGCCGGCACCGACTGGACCCCACAGGTTGCTGTCGCCGTCCTCGATATCCGCGGCGACCGGCTCGGCCTTCTCGGCGGACTCCTCGCCGTGGCCGTGACCGTCCTCGGACTCGGCCGCGGTGACCTCGAAGGACGGAGCCGGGTTCTCCGGCTCCTCGGTGGCGCCCTCGGGAGCCTCCTCGACCCAGGCGGTCTCGCCCTTCACGCAGGTCTGGATGACCGGGAAGGAGAGCGTGCCCTCCTCCTCGGGCAGCTGCAGGGAGACCTCGAAGGCGTCCCGCTGACCGTCGGGCAGCGGCGTCTTGGCGGTGTAGACGACGGTGGCGTCGCGCTCGGTGAGCTTGTTGCCGTGGGCGTCCTCGATCGGCTCGGCGAGCTTCTCGGGGACGACCTTGACGTCGTAGAACGGCTGCCGCGTGGGCGTCACGTCGTTGATCCCCTCCGGGACCTGGATCGTGATCTGCTTGGTCGGCGAGCCTTCGCAGCCGTGGCCGTTGCTGAA
>JALZDD010000786.1 GCA_030862715.1 Actinomycetota bacterium
CGGGGGTTCGGCTCCGACAGTCTGAGTGGTCACCGGCAGGCGCACGGCGACGTGCAAGTCTAACCAGGCACCTGGTTGAGACTGTGAATCAGGCCTCATCCCAGAGCGTGTCCTTGGCCCAGGCCGCAGCCTCGGTGTTGGCCGGCACCGGCAGCCCGAGGTGCTCCCATGCTGCCGGGGTCGCGACCCGGCCACGCGGCGTACGGGCCAGGAAACCGGAACGCACCAGGAACGGCTCGGCCACCTCCTCGACCGTCTCGCGCTCCTCCGCAACCGCGACGGCGAGGGTGGAGATGCCCACGGGGCCGCCGCCGAACCTCCGGCACAGGGCGTCGAGGACAGCGAGGTCGAGGCGGTCCAGGCCGAGCGGGTCGACCTCGTAGAGGTCGAGCGCCTTCTCGGCGATCTGCTGGGTGACCGTGCCGTCGGCCTTGACCTGGGCATAGTCGCGTACGCGGCGCAGCAGCCGGTTGGCGATCCGTGGCGTGCCTCGGGAGCGGCCGGCGATCTCGGCGGCGCCGTCGTCCTCGAGGGTGACGTCGAGCAGCCCCGCGGAGCGGCGCACGATCAGCTCGAGGTCGGCCGGATCGTAGAGCTCGAGGTGGCCGGTGAAGCCGAACCTGTCCCGAAGCGGACCCGGGAGGAGACCGGCGCGCGTGGTCGCACCGACCAGCGTGAACGGCGGCAGGTCGATCGGGATCGCGGTCGCGCCCGGGCCCTTGCCGATGATCACGTCGACGCGAAAGTCCTCCATCGCCAGATAGAGCATCTCCTCGGCGGGTCGGCTCATCCGGTGGATCTCGTCGACGAAGAGCACCTCGCCCTCGTTGAGGCCGCTCAGGATCGCGGCCAGGTCGCCGGCGTGGGTGATCGCCGGACCGCTCGTGATCCTCAGCGGCGCCGACATCTCGGCGGCGATGATCATCGCGAGCGTCGTCTTGCCGAGGCCCGGCGGCCCGGAGAGGAGTACGTGGTCGGGGGCCCTTTCACGCTGCCGCGCCGCCTCCAGGACGAGGCCGAGCTGTTCGCGGACGCGTTGCTGACCGATCAGCTCGTCGAGGGTCTTCGGGCGCAGCGCGGCCTCGACGGCGCGGTCGTCTCCGTCCGCCTCGGCGATGGTGAGAGACGAGAAGTAGTCTTCCTCGGCCCGGTCCAGATCGTCCTCGTGCATGGGTCCTTATGCCTTCGAAAGGGTGCGCAGGGCCGCCCGGAGAAGCAGCGATATGTTGGCCTGGTCGCCGGCCTCGGGCTCGATCGCGGTGACCGCCTTGTCGGCGTCCCGGGCGTTGTAGCCCAGGCCGACGAGGGCCTCGGTGACCTGATCGCGCCACGGCGCCGCTGCGGTGGCACGCGCCGGGGCGGAGGCGGTGCCGGTCGGTGCGCCGATCCTGTCCTTGAGCTCCAGGATGATCCGCTGGGCGCCCTTCTGGCCGATGCCGGGGACCTTGGTGAGGGTCTTGGCGTCCTCGCCTGCGATGGCAAGACGGATGCCGTCGGGCGAGAGGACGGCGAGCATGGCCTGGGCGAGCTTGGGGCCGACTCCGGAGGCGGTCTGGAGGAGCTCGAAGAGGGTGCGCTCGTCGGTGTCGGTGAAGCCGAAGAGGGTCAGCGAGTCCTCGCGCACGACCAGGCTGGTCGGCAGGTGCGCTTCCTCGCCGGTGCGGAGCGTGGCCAGCGTGTTGGGGGTGCAGAGCAGCTCGATGCCGATGCCGCCTACGTCGACGACGGCGGTGGAGAGACTGACGGCGGCGACCTTGCCGCGTACGGACGCGATCATCTACGGACCCTTCCGGCCGCGGCGACCGCGGCTTCGATGCGGTTCTGGGCGCCTCCGCGCCACTGATGGGTGATGGCCAGCGCGAGCGCGTCGGCGGCGTCGGCGGGCTTCGGCGGAGTCGGGAGCCGCAGGATGCGAGTCACCATGGCGGTCACCTGCTGCTTGTCTGCCCGGCCGTTGCCGGAGACGGCGGCCTTGACCTCCGAGGGCGTGTGCAGGGCGACCGGCAGACCGCGCCGGGCGGCGCAGACCATGGCGAGGCCGCTGGCCTGGGCCGTACCCATGATCGTGGAGACGTTCGAGCGCGCAAAGATCCGCTCGATCGCGACCGCGTCGGGCTGGTGCTCCTCGATCCAGGCGTCGATCCCCTTCTCGATGCTCACCAGCCGCTCCCAGACGGGAAGATCGGAGGACGTACGGATCACGCCGACGTCCACCATCGACAGTGGCCGGCCGAGCGATCCGTCGACCACGCCCATCCCGCACCGGGTCAGGCCGGGGTCGATCCCAAGCACCCGCACGCCCACTCCTTCGTCCGATCGAACGCCTGTTCGTAGCGTACAGACTACGGAGCGTCTCTCGGCCACCTGACACGCCCCGTCGAGAAGTCACTCGCGCCGGTCGAGTTGGCACAGCGGTGACGTCTCGGCCGACGTACGTGACTTCTCGGCCGACGCCGGTGACGCCTCGGCACCGCTCAGGCGTCGACGGTCTCCATGACCTCGTCGGGGATGTCGGCGTTGGAGAAGACGTTCTGTACGTCGTCGAGGTCGTCGACGGCGTCGATGAGCTTGAAGACCTTCTCGGCGGCCGAGGCGTCGGCGACCGGGATGTCCATGCTCGCGACGAACTGGACCTCGGCGGAGTCGTAGTCGATGCCGGCATCCTGCAGCGCGGTGCGGACCGCGACGACGTCGGAGGGGTCGGAGACGATCTCGAAGGACTCACCGAGGTCGTTGACGTCCTCGGCACCGGCATCGAGGGTGGCCTCGAGGAGGTCGTCCTCGGTGATCTCCTTGCCCTCCTGCGCTTTCGCCACTACGACGACGCCCTTGCGGTCGAAGAGCCGCGAGACCGAGCCCGGGTCGGCCATGGTGCCGCCGTTGCGGGTGACCGCGGTGCGCACCTCCATGGCCGCCCGGTTGCGGTTGTCGGTCAGACACTCGATGAGAAGCGCGACGCCCTGGGGGCCGTAGACCTCGTACATGATCGTGTCGTAGCTGACCCCGCCGCCGTCGAGCCCACCGCCGCGCTTGACCGCGCGGTCGATGTTGTCGTTGGGCACCGACTGCTTCTTGGCCTTCTGGATCGCGTCGAAGAGGGTCGGGTTGCCGGTCGGATCGGGGCCACCGGTCTTGGCCGCAATCTCGATCGTCTTGATGAGCTTGGCGAAGAGCTTGCCGCGCTTGGCGTCGATCGCCGCCTTCTTGTGCTTCGTCGTTGCCCACTTGGAGTGGCCGCTCATCTGGAAACCGTCCTTTGCCCCGCGTCGTCGCTGATGCTTGTCGTGCCGCCACCGGCTACGCCCATTTCGGGCGTCACAGGGCAGCAGACACCCAGTTTAACTACGTGCCGAACGTCACCGTCAGCAGCAGGTGTCGACGAAGAGCTGATGCAGCCGGTCGTCGGCGTTGACCTCGGGGTGGAACGAGGTCGCCATGAGCTGGTTCTGGCGTACGGCGACGGGGTGCTCCCCCACGCTCGCCAGCACCTCCACGCCCGGGCCGGTCTGCTCGACCCAGGGCGCCCGGATGAAGACGCCGTGGACCGTGTCATCGAGGCCGGTGACGTCGAGGTCGGTCTCGAACGACTCCGTCTGCCGCCCGAAGGCGTTGCGCCGGACGGTGATGTCGAGGCCGCCGATGGTCTCCTGGCCCTGGGCCGCGTCGAGCAACCGGTCGGCCAGGAGCACCATGCCGGCGCAGGTGCCGAGCGCGGGCATCCCGCCACGGACCCGCTCGCGGAGCGGGTCGAGCAGCTCGAACGTACGCGCCAGGCGCCACATCGCCGTCGACTCCCCGCCGGGGATGACGAGAGCGTCGCACGCGTCGAGCTCCTCCCGACGGCGTACGGACGTCCCCTTGACGCCCAGGCGGTCGAGAGCGGCGAGATGCTCGCGGACGTCGCCCTGGAGGGCGAGTACGCCGACGGTGGTCACCAGCCGCGCTCCGCGAACTGGATCGACCGGGCCGGCTCGTCGACGTTGATGCCGACCATCGCCTCGCCGAGGCCGCGGGAGACCTTGGCGACGACGTCGGGGTCGTCGTGGAAGGTGGTCGCCTTGACGATCGCCTCGGCGCGCTGGGCCGGGTTGCCGGACTTGAAGATGCCGGAGCCGACGAAGACACCCTCGGCGCCGAGCTGCATCATCATCGCCGCGTCGGCCGGCGTAGCGATGCCACCCGCGGTGAAGAGCACCACCGGCAGCTTGCCCGCCGCGGCGACCTCCTTGACCAGGTCGTACGGCGCGCGCAGCTCCTTCGCCGCGGCGTACAGCTCGGTCTCGTCGAGCGTCGTGAGGCGGCGGATGTCGCCGGTGATCGAACGCATGTGGCGGGTCGCCTCGACGACGTTGCCGGTGCCGGCCTCGCCCTTCGAGCGGATCATCGCCGCGCCCTCGGCGATCCGCCGCAGCCCCTCGCCCAGGCTCGTGGCGCCGCAGACGAACGGCACCTTGAAGCGCCACTTGTCGATGTGGTGTGACTCGTCGGCCGGGGTGAGGACCTCCGACTCGTCGATGTAGTCGACCTCGAGCGCCTCCAGCACCTGAGCCTCGCCGAAGTGGCCGATGCGCGCCTTCGCCATCACCGGGATCGTGACCGCGGCCTGGATCTCCGCCACCTTGGTCGGGTCCGCCATGCGGGCCACGCCGCCGTCGGCGCGGATGTCGGCGGGCACCCGCTCGAGCGCCATCACCGCGACCGCGCCGGTCTGCTCGGCGATCCGCGCCGCCTCGGCGGTGGTCACGTCCATGATCACCCCGCCCTTGAGCATCTCCGCGAGCCCGCGCTTGACGCGAAATGTTCCGGTCTCGGCCATCGGCTCAAGGATACGAGACGCCCGCGTGCGCCCGGCTCCAGGAAGCGACGAAATGCGGGCTCACGCTTGTACGGGACGGCCAGCTTGTACTACCCGGGGCCTTCGAGGCTGAGCTCGGCCGGGTCCTCGACGTCAGGACCAGAATTCGTCGCTGTAGGCCGGTATCGCGTCGACCATCCACAGATCGACGATCCGGCCGCCGGCGACCCGGGCGAGAAACACGGCGAAGCACGAGCTCCGCGGGCGCCGCCACTACTTGAGCTTGAAGGCCCGGATGCGGTCCTTGTAGGCGCCCTTGTCCCGGGCGTACACAC
>JALZDD010000787.1 GCA_030862715.1 Actinomycetota bacterium
TGGACGCGGTTGGTGGCGCCGAGCTTGTCGAAGAGGCGCGAGACGTGCGCCTTGACGGTCGGGATCGAGAGGTAGAGCTCCTTGGCGATCTCGGCGTTGCTCAGCCCGCGCCCGACGGCGAGGGCGACCTCGTGCTCGCGCTCGGTGAGCGCCTCGAGACGGCGGCTGGCGGCAGCGGCGCGCTCGCCGGTCGGCTCGGCGCGGAGCCGAGTGATCAGGGTGCGGGTGGCCTTGGGGGAGAGGATCGGCTCGCCCGAGGCGACCGCGCGGATCGCCGCGACGATCTCGGGCGGAGGAGTGTCCTTGAGGAGGAACCCGTCGGCGCCGGCGGCGAGGGCGTCGACGACGTACTCGTCGGCACCGAAGGTGGTCAGCACGATGACCCTCGGCGGCCGGGCCTCGGTGAGCACCCGCCGGGTCGCCTCGAGGCCGTTGATCCGGGGCATCCGGATGTCCATCAGCACCACGTCAGGGACCGAGGTACGCACCAGAGCGAGCGCCTCCTGCCCGTCGGTCGCCTCGCCGACGACCTCGAGGTCGGCCTGACCTCCGAGCATCAGCCCGAGGGCCGAACGCACCAGCGGGTCGTCGTCGACGATCCCCACCTTGATCTTGACCGGACTCTCTGAATTGGTCCCTGGGCTGCTCACTGGGCCCACGGTAGCCATGCTTCGAGAATGAAGACATCCTTTTCCGTACGGTGCGCGAGGCGGCCACCTGCGAGGTCGACGCGCTCGGTGAGCCCGACCAGGCCCAGCCCGGAGCCCGGGGTGTTGGAGTCGAAGCCGAGCCGGTTGCGCAGCAGTACGTCGATCCCGTGCTCCTCGGAGCCTTGCAGGGACACCTGCAGGGCCGCCCCGGGCGCATGCTTGCGGGCGTTGGTGATGCCCTCCTGCACGACTCGGTAGATCGACCGCCCGACCGCCTCCGGCGGCGAGCCCTCGACGTCGTCTTGGAAGGTGATGTTCATGCCGCCCGCGTGGGTCTCCTCGATGAGGCGGCCGAGGTCGGCGTACGTCGGCTGGGGCGCGGTCTCGGGATCGTCGCCGTTGCCGCGGAGCACGCCGAGGACGGTCCGGAGGTCGTCTAGCGCGCGGTGGGCACCGTCGCGGATGGTGCCGACCTCGGCCCGCATCTGTTCGGCGGAGAGGTCCTCGCGGTAGGCGAGCGCGCCGGCCTGCATGGAGATGTGGGAGATGCGGTGGGCGAGCACGTCGTGCATCTCGCGGGCGATCCGCCGGCGCTCGGTCTCGCGGGCCTGGGAGACGCGCAGCGCCTGCTCGGCCTCGGCGGTCTCGGCGCGGAGCCGGAGCGTGGCGATGAGCTCACGGCGGGAGCCGATGTACATGCCCCAGGCGACCATCGCGGCGACGATCACCACGTTGACGCCGAGGTTGAAGCCCCACAACGGGATTCCTGGGATCTCCTCGGTGGTGGTGGTCTCCATCACCGCGAACCAGAACATGCCTGCGGCGCAGCTGAGCAGAGAGATCGGGATGATCTCGCGCCAGCGGCGCCTGGTCGCCAGCGAGACAAGCGCGAGTGTGGAAGCCCCGGCGGAGAGGATCGAGAACGCGCCGGCGATCGTGACGAAGGTGGCGATCGCCACCGGCCAGCGGCGACGCCAGAAGACCAGGACCAAGGACAGGACGCCGAGACTGAGATCGAGGAGGAAGCGCCACTCCGGCCATCCGTCGGTGCTGGAGATCAGGCCGATGCCGCTGATCCCCAGCGCGAGGAGATACCGCCACACGTGGCCCCACAGGCTCAGATGTGGCTGATAGGCCTCGGGTGACGGTTGCTGCACGGCGTACACGCTAGTCAACCGGGGTCGGGGACACAGGATCCCGCGGTCGTGCCCGGCCCCATACTTTCGTCGGGTCACGGGTCATCCGTATGTCCGATGCAGGCTGCGCCGGACGCACGGCAGGATGTACGTCATGATCAAAGTCGAAGGACTGACGAGGGTCTATGGGACCTTCACCGCGGTCGACGACGTGTCGTTCACCGCCGAGGCCGGAAAAGTCACCGGATTCCTCGGCCCGAACGGCGCGGGCAAGTCGACCACCATGCGCATCATGGTCGGCCTGACCAACCCCACCAAGGGTCGGGCAACGATCGACGGCAGCCTCTATGCCGACCTCCCCAACCCCGGTCGCCACGTCGGCGTGCTGCTCGACGCCAGCGCCCAGCACGACGGCCGCACCGGCCGCGAGGTGCTCACGCTCGCCGCGATGACGATGGGCCTGCCCAAGTCGCGCGTCGACGAGATGCTCGAGCTGGTCTCGCTGACGCCGTCGGAGGCGAAGCGCCGGATCAAGAACTACTCCCTGGG
>JALZDD010000192.1 GCA_030862715.1 Actinomycetota bacterium
AGCCGTGGTCGTGGCTCATCACAGTGATGCCTCGTGGTGACTTCACTCCCGGGCCGACGCCGGTGACGACGTCCATCCCGAAGCAGAGGAGTCCATCGCCGATGACCATCGTGGCAGACCTGTTCAGATTCGTCGTGGGGGTCGATACCCACGCGGCCACCCACACCTACACCATCTTGGACTCTGCTGGTCGAGTGATCGACCAACAGCGGTTCCCCACCAGCCCAGCCGGGCTGGCCCGAGCGATCGACTGGATCGGGCGCCGCACCGAAGGCGACCTCGACGCCACCCTGGTCGCAGCGGAGGGCACCGGCACCTACGGCGCGGTCTTGGCCGGCCACCTGGCCGCCGCCGGCTACCGGGTCGTGGAAGCACCCACCCCGCGTCGTGACCGGGCCACGGGCAAGAACGACGCGATGGACTCCCTCGCCGCTGCCCGCTCCACCCTGACGATGCAGACCCGCCGACTCCGCGACCGTCGCGGCGGTGGGAGCCAGCAGACCGCCAGCATGCGGGCAGCACTGCAGGTCCTCCTCACCGCACGGGAACAGGCCAACACCGAACGAACCCGCACCATCAACGCGCTCACCGCGCTGATGCGGACCCACGACCTCGGCCTCGACACCCGCCGTGCCCTGACCAAAACCCAGATCAAGACCATCTCCCGTTGGCGAGGCCGCGAAGAACCCATCGACCTCGCCACAGCACGGGCCCACGCCGTGCGCCTCGCGCTGCGGATCAACCAGCTCGATTCTCAACTCACCGGCAACGCCGACCAGATCAGAACACTCGTCGAAGACCAAGCACCCATCCTGCTCGACCAGCCCGGCATCGGCCCCGTCACGGCCGCGATCATCCTCACCGCCTGGTCCCACCCCGGCCGCGTACGCAACGAGGCCGCCTTCGCCAAGATCGCCGGCACCGCCCCGCTCCCCGCGTCCTCAGGCAACACCCAACGCCACCGCCTCAACCGCGGCGGGGACCGTCGCCTCAACCAAGCCCTCCACACCATCGTCCTGACCCGCATGCGCTGCGACCCAGCCACCCGCGCCTACACCGAACGACGCCAAGCCGAAGGCAAAACCACCCGCGAGATCCGCCGCATCCTCAAGCGCTACACCACCCGCCAGCTCTACCGCACCCTCAACACCGCTTGACAAACATAGAAGCGTCTTTTTCTCGACGGGTCGGCGGCCCACGCCAACCAAGAAGAATCAGTCAGCCAACAAAGATGCAGAAGATATGCCCCGCAGGATCCGCATAAGCACGCAGCGGCTCATCAGGATCGTCAGACCGATCAAGCCGGAGCGAAGCCCCCAACCCAAGCGCACGAGCATGCTCAGCGTCGAGCTCAGCAACAGAACGTACGACGGTATCGAGATGCATGTGCTTGACCGCCCCAGGAGCAGGCCAGTCTGACGGTGCCATCTCGGACTCGTCGACCCGATTGAACGCGAGCGCGTGACGCCCGTGGGGCCAGGTGAGAACGAGCCAGTCGTCATCCCCAGGTTCCTCGTCGCCCGGCCGGTAGACGAGGCCGAGGAACTGGCGGTAGAACTCGGCGAGGCGGCGTACGTCGGTGGTGTCGAGGCGATGTATCGAGCTTGTCGAGATGACGGCGTGGAGGAGCTCAGCCACGCGTGGCGCCCCGGGGCGGGCTGAGCCAGCGGGGCGTGGTGGTCCGGTAGGAGTCGTACGCGTCGCCGAAGCTCCACGACAGGGCGTGCTCCTCGGCAGGGATCTGGATGCGGTCGATGACGGCAACGAAGGCCGCGACAGGGACGAGCGGAAGCCAGCCACCGCGGAGGACGGCGTGGGCGGCGAGGAGACCGGCCATGCCGACGTACATCGGGTTGCGGGTGTAGCGGAACGGCCCGTCGGTGACGACCGCAGTCGCGCGCTCGGGCTCGAACGGGTTGAACGTGGTGTCCTTGTGCTTGAACGCCCGCGCGGCACCGCCGGCGACATAGACCGAGCCGGCCGCGAGGAGACCCGCCGCGACGGACCGCACGACCGTCGGTCGGCGACCCCGAGCGAGCAGATGCTGGGCTGCCAGGCCCGCGGCGACGTAGACGGGCGGCGGTACCTTCGGCATGCCTTCCACCGTAGCCCGGCCCCGAAGGTCCGCGCCCCCTCTTTCTTGGGTAAAGAGACGATCAGTGCAGCAGCGCGCGGACCAGGCCCTCGGCGACGTCCGGGGCGGGCTCGGTGCGCTCGAGGGAGTGGAGCACGAACCCGCCGACCAGGGCGCGTACGAACTCCTTGACCGGCAGGTCAGCGGGCAGCTGGCCGGCCGCGACGGCGGCCTCG
>JALZDD010000811.1 GCA_030862715.1 Actinomycetota bacterium
AGGCGGGCGAGGCTGGCGCCTAGGCAGAAGTGGGCGCCGGCGGAGAAGGAGAGGTGCTGGTCGGCGTTGGGGCGGGTGATGTCGTACGTGTCGGGGTCCTCGAACACCGACGGATCGCGGTTGGCGCCGCCGAGGACGACGGCCACGGCGGTGCCTTTGGCGACGTCTACGCCCGCGACGCTCGTGGCGGCGTAGGCCTCGCGGACGGTGGCCATGACGGGCGGGTCCCAGCGCAGGGTCTCCTCGATGACGCCGTCGATCAGGGACGGATCGTCGAGGAGAAGCGCGCGCTGGGAGGGGTGGGCATCCAGGGCGGCGACCGCGTTGCCGAGCAGGTTGACGGTGGTCTCGAAGCCGGCCGCCAGGAGGAGCAGACCGAGGGCGTGGAGCTCGATGTCGTCGAGGTCGCCGGCGATCACCAGCGCGCTGAGGAGGTCGTCGCCGGGGTCGGAGCGGAGGCGGCGTACGTGGTCCTCGAACCAGTGGTGCAGGGACCTCATCGCGGTCTCGACCTGGGAGTAGTCGCGCCAGGACAACCCCGGATCGAGGATGGCGGCGGCCTGGTCGCCCCAGCGCAGGATGTCGGCACGATCCGCGGCAGGCACCCCCAGCAGCTCGGCGATGACGGCGATCGGGAGCTTCGCGGCGTACTCCTCGATGATGTCGACCGGTCGCTCGCGCGGGTCGATCTCGTCGAGCAGGTCGCCGGCGACCGCGGTGACCATCTCGGCCATCGAGCTGATCCGGCGGGCGGTGAACGCCTTCGAGACGTGCTTGCGGTAGCGGGTGTGCAGCGGTGGATCGACGGCGAGCATCGACGGCGGGTCGACCGGGCCCAGGGCGTCGGGCGCGCTCACCTTGCCGAGCAGCCATCGCAGCGGCACGGGCAGCTCGCCCTGGCCGTCACCGACGCCGAAGTCGCTGCTGCGCAGGATCTCGTTGGCGGCGGCGTACGACACCGTGCCGGCCATGAACGGGTTGATGTGGATCGGGCCGCGCGCTCGCAGATGGCCGTAGTCCGGCACGTCCCGCGACCACATCAGCTCGGCGAGCGGGTCGCCACGCCTCGACGCGTAGCTCAGGACCGCCCGGTTGATGCCCTGGGAGAGAGCCCAGCGGGCGTATGACCTCGAACGATCGATCGGTGACAGCTCAGGCCGACGCATCGGCCAGCTCCTCGCGGAACTCGTGGGTGCCGATCCGGCCCATCAGCGGGGCCAGGTCGGCCAGCAGGTCGGCGAAGGTCGCCTCGTACTCCTCCTGCGACAGCGTCGGGTCGAGCTGAGCCTGGAACCGGATCCGCCACCGGTGCCGGAGGGCCTGAGCCAGGCGCTCCGGGGTGCCGAAGGCCTCGGCATAGGCAGGTGACCACGGCAGCCGGCGGGCGAAGCCGGATCGCAGCTCCGTCTCCGCCTCGTTCAGCAGCCGGTAGCGCTCATGGGTCTGCGTCCACGTCATGGTCCTCACCGTCTCCGTTGTCGTTGGGATGGTTCGACGCTACGGATCGGCGACGCCTCGGCGCATCGGCCGCTGGCAGGCACCTGCGTTCCTACCGTGGTAGGAGAGCGGTCGCCTGCCGTGGTCGGATGCGACGCGGCCCCTGCGTTTCTAGACTGAACGGCATGAGTGTCCAGGACTCGGCTCGCGACGTGCGTGACTTCCTGGAACGGCGCTGCCGCAGCAAGAACCTCGACATCCCCTGGTGGGCGCCGCTGCTGTCGGCCTTCGGACTCGTCGCGATGGTCACCGTGGCGGTGCTTCAGCGCGAGGCCGCAGGCGACATGATCGTCGCGGGACTGGTCATCGTCGTCCCGTCGCTGAGCATCTTCTTCATCCCGAACACCGGCGAATGGCTCAAGAACCACATGTGGGCCGTCGACCTCGTGCCGACCCTGGCGGGGTCGGCCTGGCTGATGTCGCAGCCCGCTTCCGCGTTCTGGCCGCAGCACGACTTCGCGCCGGCGGTGCTGGTCCCGCTGACACTCGAGATGGTCGTCCGGGAAGGCTTCCGAACCGGGACCCTCTATGCGATCGCCTCGGCCGTGGTGATGGGCGTCTTCGCGTCGGACACACCCAGTGGCATCGGGGTCCACTTCCTACTGCTCTCGGTCGGCTGGATCCTTGGCCTGCTGATGCTCGCCCAGATGCGGGCACTGCGGGCCGAACGGCAGGCGCGGTCCCAGGAGCACGCCCGAGCGACCGAGGCCGAGCGCATCCGGATCGCCCGCGAGATCCACGACCTGGTGGGGCACTCGCTCTCGATCACCCTGCTGCACCTGACCGCGGCGCGGCGCTCCGTCGCCGAGGGCGACGATCCGGACGAGGCGGTGTCCGCGCTCACCGAGGCGGAGGCCGTCGGACGCCGGGCGATGGCCGAGATCCGGCGTACGATCGGGGCGCTGTCCACCACCGGTGCCGACACCGCGCCGCTCCCCGGCGCCGCGGACGTGGTCCGGCTCGTGGAGGAGGGCCGCAGCGCGGGGCAGGCGATCACGTTCTCGTCCTCCGGCGACCTCTCCCGCATCGATGCCGGGGTCGGGCTGGGCATCTACCGGATCCTGCAGGAGTCGCTCGCCAACGCCATCCGGCACGCTCCCGGCGCGCCGGTCTCGGTCTCGTTGGCGGTCGCCGACGGCGTACGTCTCTCCGTGCAGAACCCGCTCGTCGGCACCCGGCGCGCGGTCGGCGAGGGATCCGGGCTGGCCGGCATGGCGGCCCGCGCCGAGCAGCTCCGCGGCCGGTTGTCCGCGGGGGCCGAGGAGTCGATGTGGAAGGTTGACCTGGTGATCCCATCGCACTGTCTCGTACGCAAGGCTCTCGCATGACGCCGGTCAACGCCGCCGCCAGCAACACAGCCTCGCCGATCCGGGTGATCGTGGTCGACGACCAAGAGCTCGTACGCAGCGGCCTACGCCGCATCCTGCGACGGCGCGACGGGCTGGAGATCGTCGCCGAGTGCGGCGACGGCTCGGAGGTGGTCGCGGCCCTCGAGGCCAACCCGGCCGACGTCGTGGTCATGGATCTCCGGATGCGGCGGGTCGACGGGATCACCGCCACCGGTCTGGTGCGAGCGCTGCCGTCCGCGCCGCCGGTGCTGGTGCTGACCACGTTCGACGAGGACGAGCTCGTCTCCGGTGCCCTCCGTGCCGGGGCCGCCGGCTTCATCCTCAAGGACTCGCCCGCTGAGGAGCTGGTCATGGCCGTACGCTCCGTCGCACTCGGCGACGCCTGGCTCGACCCCGCCATCACCGGGCGCGTCCTGGCCACCTACCGCTCCGCGGTCGCGCCTGCGTCGAGCGCCGTCGAGGTCTCCGAGCTCACCGACCGCGAGCTCGAGGTCCTCCGCGGCCTCGCCTCCGGCTGGACCAACTCCGAGATCGCCGAACGGCTCGTCATCTCCGAGCTCACCGTCAAGTCCCACATCGGCCGCATCTTCGCCAAGCTCGACCTCCGCGACCGTGCCGCCGCCATCGTCTTCGCGTACGACCACGGCATCGTCCGGCCGGCGTCCTGACCGGGTCAGGTAGTGGTGGCGAGGACTAGGGGGTGGATGGTGGCGGCGCCGGCGTCGAGGAGGGCCCGAGCGGCGAGGGTGACGGTCCAGCCGGTGGCGATGCGGTCGTCGATGAGGAGTACGTCGGCACCCGGCGGCACATCGGCGTGGAGCGAGAAGCGGCGGCCGATGGCGGCGACGCGCTGGGCGGAGTTGGAGGCGCCTTGGCCGGGACCGACGTCGGGGTCGACGATGGCCCACGAGCCGAGGACAGGGACGCGCAGATAGCGCGAGAGGCCTTCGGCGAAGTCTCGGGTCAGGGTGGGGCGGGTGGACGACTCGACGTAGACGATGCCGCCGACCCGAGGCCGCCAGTCGCCCAGGACCTCGACGACCGCCTTCACCAGCGGCACCGGGACCGGGCCGTCCTGCGCGGGTTCGCGGAAGAGGTCGCGCAGCGCCTGGCCGTAGCCGAGGTCCGTCAGCCGAGCGACCGCGCGCCCCTCGAGCGGGCCGTCCTTGATCTTGCCCTTGAGCGAGATGCCGAGCCGGTCGAGGCCGGTGGGCCACATCTTCTTCGGCTCCACGACGACTCCAGGACGCGACAGCCGGGCCGAGGCTTCCTCGACCGCTCCCTCGGACACCGACGACGTCACCGCGAAGCCACCGCAGTTGTCGCACCGACCGCAGTCGACGGCACCGGGATCGTCGAGCTGCTCGCGCAGGAACCGCATCCGACACTGGTCCGTCGAGATGTAGGCGAGCATGGCGTCCTGCTCCCGGCGACGGGCCTCGGCGACCCGCGCATACCGCTCCGCGTCGTAGTCCCACGGGACACCCGTCGCCTCCCAGCCACCGCCGACCCGGCGGGCGGCGCCATCGACATCGAGCACCTTGAGCATCTGCTCCAGACGCGACCGCGACAGATCGACGTACGTCTCCAACGCCTGTGTCGACAGGGCCCGGCCCGCCTCCGACAGGACGCCCAGGGTCTGGCGCACCTGCTCTTCACGCGGGAACGCCAACGAGGCGAAGTAGGCCCAGATGTCGCGGTCCTCGATGCCCGGGAGCAGGACGACGGAGGCGTCCGAGGTGCCACGCCCGGCGCGGCCGACCTGCTGGTAGTAGGAGACGGGCGAGGAGGGCGCACCCATGTTGACCACGAACCCGAGGGTCGCGTCGAAGCCCATCCCGAGCGCCGAGGTGGCCACCAGCGCCTTGACCTTACCGGCGGCCAGCGACTCCTCCAGCTCGGCCCGCTCGGCCGCCTCCGTGCGCCCCGAGTAGGCGGCCACGTCATGACCGCGTGAGCGCAGATAGTCGGCGATCTCCTCGGTCGCGGCCACGGTCAGGCAGTAGACGATGCCCGACCCGGGCTGCTCGGAGAGGTGGTCGGAGAGCCAGGCCAGGCGCTGCTCGGGGGTCTTCAGATTGACCACCCCGAGCCGCAGTGACTCCCGGTCCAGCGAGCCGCGCAGCACCAGGACGCCCTCGCCCATCTGCTCGGCGACATCCGAGGTCACCCGAGAGTTGGCGGTCGCGGTCGTCGCGAGCACCGGGATGCCGTCGGGAAGGTCGGCCAGCAGCGTACGGATCC
>JALZDD010000864.1 GCA_030862715.1 Actinomycetota bacterium
GGTACGCCACCCCGAGCTCCTGCTGCAGGTCGTTGAGCAGGTTGAGCACCTGTGCCTGCACCGACAGGTCGAGCGCGGAGACCGGCTCGTCGCAGACGATCACGTCGGGGTTGAGCGCGAGCGCGCGGGCGATACCGAGGCGCTGGCGCTGGCCACCGGAGAACTCCTGCGGATACTTCCCGGCGTCGCCCGGGCGCAGACCGACGAGGTCCAGCAGCTCCCGCACCCGGGCCGCGCGTTCACGTGAGGTCTTGTGGAGTCCGGTGTGCGTACGCCACGGCTCGCTCACGATGTCACTCGCCGACATCCTGGCGTTGAGCGAGGCGAACGGGTCCTGGAACACCATCTGCACCCGGCGCCGGAACGCCAGCAGGTCGGCGCCCTTGGTCGTCGTCGGGTCGACCCCGTCGAAGCGTACGGAGCCGCCGTCGGGGGTCTCCAGCATGAGCAGCGTGCGGGCCAGCGTGGACTTGCCGCAGCCGGACTCCCCCACCAGACCGAGCGTCTCACCCCGATGCAGGTCAAGGGTGACCCCGTCGAGCGCTCGCAGCTCTTTGCGCTTGCCGGCGTGGCGTACCGGGAAGATCTTGGTGAGGTCTCTGACCTCGAGAAGCGGTGCATCGCTCATCGGTTCACCTCGTCGGGGAAGTGGCAGGCGGACAGGTGGCCGGGGGCGACCTCACGGGCGGCGGGCCGCTCCTCGCGGCAGCGGTCCCGCGCGATCGGGCAGCGGTCCTGATAGACGCAGCCGGCCGGGATCGCGGCCAGCTCGGGCGGCGAACCGCCGATCGACTTGAGCTCCGCCCCGCGCTCGGCGTGCACGGGCACCGACTCCAGCAGGCCTGCCGTGTAGGGGTGCTTCGGGGAGCCGAAGACCTCCTCGACCAGGCCCTGCTCGACCACGTTGCCGGCGTACATCACCACGACCCGGTCGGCCTGCTCGAAGACCAGGGCGAGGTCGTGGGTGATCAGCACGACCGCCATGTCGCGCTCCTCGCGCAGGTCCTTGAGGAGGCTCATGATCTGGGCCTGGACCGTGACGTCGAGCGCGGTGGTCGGCTCGTCGGCGAGCAGCACGGCCGGCGAGAGCGCGACGCCGATCGCGATCAGCAGTCGCTGCCGCATGCCGCCGGAGAACTGGTGCGGGTAGGAGTCGATCCGGGTCTCCGGCTCGGGGATGCCGACCCGGCGCATCAGCTCGATGGCCTCCTTGCGGGCAGCCTTCTTGGACAGGCCACGGTGGATCCGGAACGGCTCGGCCAGCTGCGTACCCACGGTGTAGACGGGGTTGAGCGCGGTGAGGGCGTCCTGGAAGACGATCGCCAGCTCCTTGCCGGCGATGTCGCGCCGGCGCTTCGCGGAGGCGGTCCGCAGGTCGGTGGTGCCACCGTCACCGGTGATGCGGACGGCACCCTCGGTCACGTCGGCGACCGGCTCCAGCAGGCCGACGACCGCGGTGGCGGTCATCGACTTGCCGCAACCCGACTCCCCGAGCAGCGCGAGGGTCTCGCCCCGGCGCGCCTGGAAGGTCACCTTGTCGACGGCTCGGACAACGCCGTACGGCGTGCGGATGTCGACGCTCATGCCGTCGACGTCGAGGGCGACGGCCTTCTCGGTCAGAGTGCTGTTCACTGGGCGTCCTCCGTGACGGTCTGAGTGACGGTGGCGCGGCGACGCTGCCGCCGCGGGACGGTGAGCCGCCACCGCTGAGCGGGATCGGTGGCCAGCCGCACCCAGGCGGCGAGCACGGCGGCGGAGACCGTCGCGATCACGATGGCCAGGCCGGGGAAGAAGGAGAGCCACCATGCGGTCTGCAGGTAGTTCTGCCCCTGGGCGACCATCAGGCCCCAGCTGACGTCGGGCGCCTGGATGCCGATGCCGAGGAAGCTGAGCGACGACTCGGCGAGCATCACGTAGCAGAAGTCGAGCGTGGCGACCGTCAGCAGCGTCGGCAGCACGATCGGGAAGACGTGGCGGCGGATGATGCTGAAGCTCCCCGCCCCGAACGTACGGGCCGCGTCGACGAAGACCCGGCTCTGCAGCTCGGCCGACTCGGCCCGCGCAGTGCGCAGGTAGATCGGGATCCGGGTGATCGCCAGCACGATGACGATGTTGCGCGGGCTCGGGGAGTAGACGTAGAGGACGACGACCGCCATCAGGAGCGACGGGAAGCTCAGGATGACGTCCGCGATCCGCATCACGACGGTCTCGCGCCAGCCGCGGTGGTAGCCGGCCCACATGCCGACCACCGAGCCGATGACCAGCGAGATCAGCACCGCCGGGATGGCGACGCCGAGGGTCGTCCGGGTCGCGACGACGATCCGGGCCAGGATGCTGCGTCCGAGCGAGTCCGTGCCCAGTACGTAGAGCCAGCC
>JALZDD010000867.1 GCA_030862715.1 Actinomycetota bacterium
CGCGAGGCCGAGGTGCTCCGCCTGGTCGCCTCCGGCCGCAGCAACGCCCAGATCGCCGCCGACCTGGTCCTCAGCGAGAAGACCGTCGCCCGTCACCTCTCCAACATCTTCACCAAGCTCGACGTACCTTCCCGCACTGCCGCCACTGCCTTCGCCTTCGAGCACGGTGTGGTCTGACCGCCGGTGCAGGTGGAACTCACCCGAAGCGGACGAGGGCGCCACGCCCTGCCTCACTGAGGCTGACGGTGCGTAGGAAGAGGGAGGGAGTGGCGGGGCCATCCAGGCACCCGACACACCCACTACGACAAGAACGGTGGTTCAGTCATGACACGACTCAGCGACACAGAGGCCGAAGCGCTCTACGGCAACCGGTTCCTGACCGAGGCGGCCCCGTCGACCGCCTTTCCCGAGAGCGGAATGCGTCCGGTCGACGCGATGCGCCTGATCGGCGAGGACCTGGTCATGGAAGGTGACCCGCAACGCAATCTCGCGACGTTCGTGACCACGTGGATGGAGCCCGAGGCGCAGCGGATCATCGCGGAGAACCTGCACCGCAACTTCATCGACCATGCGGAGTACCCGATCTCCGCCGAGATCGAGCAGCGCTGCGTACGGATGCTCGCCGACCTCTACCACGCGCCCGGCGAGACGACCGGCTGTCGCACCCAGGGCTCGTCCGAGGCGATCATGCTCGGCGCCCTGTCCCTGAAGTGGAAGTGGAAGCAACGCCGGAAGGCCGCGAACGCCTCGGTGGACCGGCCCAACCTCGTGTTCGGGGGCGACGTCCACGTCGTATGGGAGAAGTTCTGCCGGTACTTCGACGTCGAGCCGCGGATCGTCCCGCTCGAGGAGAAGAAGTTCACGATCGGACCCGATGACGTGGCTCCGCACCTCGACGAGAACACCATCGGCGTAGTCGCAGTCCTGGGCACGACGTTCACCGGACACATGGACGACGTCGTCGGCATCAACCAGCTGCTGCTCGACATCAAGAAGGACAAGGAACTGGACATCCCGCTGCACGTGGACGCCGCCAGCGGTGGCTTCGTGTGGCCGTTCCTCTACCCCGACTCCCCGTGGGACTTCCGCTTGGAGCAGGTTCGCTCGATCAACGTCTCCGGACACAAGTACGGGCTGGTCTACCCCGGGATCGGCTGGCTGGTGTTCCGCGAGAAGTCCGACCTCGCCGAGGACCTGGTGTTCTACGAGAACTACCTCGGCAAGACCGACGCGACGTTCACCCTGAACTTCTCGACGGGTGCGTCGATGGTGCTGGCCCAGTACTACAACTTCGTCCGGCTGGGTCGCGACGGCTACACGTACGTGATGAAGCAGATGCAGCAGAACGCCAAGGCCCTGGCGAAGAACCTCCGCGACAGCGGCCGCTTCGAGGTGATCGGCGACGGCCTCGAGCAGCTCCCGCTCGTGGCGTTCCGCCTCACCGGCGATCGCACGACCTACGACGAGTCCGACATCGCCTGGCAGCTCTCGGCCGAGCGTGGCTGGATGGTCCCGGCGTACACGCTGCCGCCCAACGCGGAGAACGTGAAGATCATGCGCGCACTGGTCAAGGAGACGATGAGTCGCGAGCAGGTCGAGCGGCTCACCCGCGACCTAGCCGACGCCTGCGCGACCCTGGATGAGAAGGGCGGCGCCCATCCGTCCGAGCGGGAGCAGGTCAAGCGAGGGACCGGCTACTGAAACTCGGTCAGAGGTCACGGATCTGGGAAAAGATCAACGTTGTCTTTACCCAGGCTGCCGCTCATAGTTGACTCCCGGAAACGGAAGGCGGGGATACGTGGGCGAGCAGGTCAGCAGGGTCGGTCAGGTCGAACAGGAGCAACGGTCGGTCGACGCGATGTACGCGCTTCTTCACGCCGAGGTGAGCGCAAGACAGGCAGCACAGGAGCGGGCGATCGCGGCGCCTGTCGATGGGCCGAGTGAGCGCTATGCCCGGGATCTCGAGGTCGCCCAGCTGACCGAGAGCATTCGACAGCTGCAGGCGGCCGAGCACTCGCTGTGCTTCGGGCGGATCGACCGATCCGATGAGGGCGAGTCTCTGCACATCGGTCGGATCGGGTTGCGCACCGAGGACGGGAGCCCGCTGCTGATCGACTGGCGGGCCGAGGCCGCGCGGCCGTTCTACGCGGCGACGATGGCCGCACCGATGGGCGT
>JALZDD010000871.1 GCA_030862715.1 Actinomycetota bacterium
ACCGCGGGCGCATGCCATGAGGATTCACCCTGATCCTTGCTCATCGAGAACTCAGGGCCGTCCCTGATGGTCTGCGGGGTGCGGAGGAGTCAGAGTAGGGGTGTGACGATCCCGCCCGAGGCACCGCTGCCTCCTACCCCGGAGCCGCCACCGCCTGTCTCCGAGGCGCGCACCCGCCCCAGTGGCGAGCAGCTGCGCAACCTCAGTGGCCTGCGGCGTACGACCCATGCCTCTCCGGAGGGACGGCACATCGCCGGCGTCGCGGGTGGGATCGCACGCCATTTCGACGTCGACCCGCTCTTGGTGCGGGTGATGCTGGTGGTGGCGGTCTTCTTCGGGGGCTCCGGCGGGATCGTGTACGTCGCGGCCTGGCTGCTGGTGCCCGAGGAGGGTGCCGAGGACGGGATGATCCCCGTCGGGCCACCTGCTCGCAACCTGCTGCTCTGGATCGCCGGCGGGATCGCGGCGATCTCCCTGCTCGGTGACGCGTTCGGCGACACCAGCGTCCCCTGGTTCTGGCTCGCGGTGCTCGGAGTGGTCGCGCTCTGGTACGCCAACCGCGGCAAGTGGGGCCGCAAGCGAAACGCACCTCCGCCGCCCCCGGCCACCTCGTCGGCAACCGCCGATGCGAACGTTCCCGCAGCTCAGACGCGTGTGCTTCCGGCGCCGTGGCCGCCCGGATCCTACGATCCCAGCGCGCCCGTCACCCTGGCAGGTCGCCGGCGCCCGCCGTTGCTGTTCGGCCGCGCCATCGCGGTCGCCGCTCTCGTGGTCGGTGTCCTCGGGCTCGTCGACGTCGCCGACTGGGCGCCGGTCCCGACCAGCGCCTACCCGGCAGCACTGCTGGCCGTCTTCGGTGGCTTCCTCGTGCTCGGCGCCTTCTGGGGCCGGGCCGGCGGATTGATCTTCCTCGGGCTGCTGGCGCTCGCCGCGCTGCCGCTCACCATGATCGACCCGTCGAACATCGACACCGGCAGCAGCATCGAGTCCCATCCGCGGAGCGTCGCGATGCTGGAGTCGTCCTACCAGGTCGATGCCGGGGAGATCATGCTGGACCTGAGCGCCATCGACGCGAAGACCCTCGATGGCCGCGACCTCGACATCAACAGCTCCTTCGGCGAGATCACGGTGATCGTCCCCGACGACGCCACCGTCGCCGTCGACGCCTCGGTCGGCGCCCTCGGTGAGGCGCGGATCTTCGACGAGACCCGCAGCGACGTCGGCGGGTTCAGCCTGGCCCGCACCCATGTCGCCGGCGAGGAAGGCAGCGAACCCGGTCTCGCCGACGACGCCGACCTCCACCTGACCACCACGGCGGACGTCGGCGCGATCAATGTCTTCGAGGAGAGCGACCCCCGAGCCGCCGCCTTCGTCGGAACGGCCGAGAGGAGCAATCCGTGAGCTACGACTACGCCCCGCCGCCACGCTTCGAGGACCAGGCTCAACCGCCGAAGCGCACCGGCCGGCACCCGGTCAACATCGGCCACCTGGTCATGGGCCTCGCCTTCCTCGTCTTCGTCGTCGTCTGGGCCCTGATCGTCAGCGGCACCGTCGTCATCCACAGCATCGAAGACCTCCGCTGGCTCCTCCCGCTCCCCTGGATCGTCGGCGGCTCCATCGGTCTCCTCGCCGCGCTGCTCAGGAAGAGCTGACTCGCCACTAGGAGACGCTGGAGATCTCCCCGGCCCACCGCCCGATCAGCTCGGCCTCGTGCGGAGGCGGACCGGGAAGACGGCGGCTGGCTGCCTCGGCGCGCAGTCCGTCGCAGACCAGGGCGAGGTAGCGGCGGCGCAGGGCGGCGCTGCGTACGTCATCTCCTACGTCGATGCGGCCGATCTGCTCGAGGAGCACGGTGATGTCGGCGCGGGTGACGTCAGGGCGGAGGATGCCGCTGCCACGGGCTCCGCGCAGGAGGCGGTTGGTGGTGTGGACGGCGAGTTTGTCCAGGTCACGCAGGCCCTGGTCGAAGGTGACCTCGTCGCGAAGGGCGAGGGTGAGCCGTGGGAGGCCGTCGTCGAGCACCTGGCGCAGGAAGCCCGTGAACGCGTGCCACGGGTCGTCGGTGTCGCTCAGAGCCGCCTCCGCGAAGGCGATGAAGCGGCGGTAGTTGTCGGCGGCGACCGCCCGCAGCAGCGCCTGCTTGTTGGCGTAGCGGCGGTAGAGCCCGGCGACCCCCATCCCGGCCTCCTCGGCGACCGCGGCCATCGTCGCGCGGGGGTCCCTGAGCAGGACCTCCCGAGCGGCGATCAGGACCGCGCGGTCCGCGTTGAGGGGCGGCATGCCCCACACCCTACGTGCGGGCGCCAGACTCAGGCGGTTTGTGCCTGTGTGATGTCGGCCAATGCCGCGATCGGCCGGTTGGGGTAGTCGGCGAACACCCCGTCGACCCCGGCTTCGAAGAGACGATTCGCCTGGTCACGTCCTGCTTTCAGGGTCCACACGAAGACCTTCAGGTCGTGCCGGTGGGCCTCGTCGGCCAAGCCGGTGGGCGGCTGCCCCTTCTTGCGGACCATCGACTTCTTGGGGCCGATCGCCTGGGCGTACGTCGCGATCTCCGCGCAGTCGACCGCGCCCCACTTCTTGTCGACCAGCTGCACCAGCGGAAGGTCGGTGCGGGTGCTCATCTCTCGTACCCACGCCTCGTCGAAGCTCTGCAGCCACAGCCGCTGCGTGGGCAGACCCGGAAGGCTGTTCCAGCCGTCGACGCCGTGGTCGGCGAGGGTCTGCAGCAGGGTCTCGGTGACGGGCAGGCCGATGGAGGCGAAGTACGTCGGGTGCTTGACCTCCACGTGCAGCCCGACCCGGCGTCCGCGGCGCTGCGACTCGTCGGCGACGAGCAGCAGCAGCGTGTCGAGGGTGATGATCGGCTGGCTCGTCGTCGGCGCCCCGAGGCTGAGCAGCTCGGAGAAGGTGAAGTCCTCGGTGAACCAGCCGGTCCACTTCTTGCCGCTGACGACCTTGGTCGTACGCCGCTCCGCGAACTCCGGGTGCGAGGCCACGTCCGTGGTGCGGGTGAGCTCGTTCTCGTGGCGGAGCACCATCACTCCGTCGCTCGTCATCACCACGTCGGTCTCG
Source organism: Actinomycetota bacterium (assembly GCA_030862715.1). Next base: position 3,076 of record JALZDD010000871.1, read on the forward strand.
AGCGCGTCCACGCCCTGGCGCAACGCCAGACGGTAGGACTCCAGGGAGTGCTCCGGCAGATAGCCGGGTGCTCCGCGATGGCCGATCACAAGGGGGCGGTGGGCCGATGCCATGGCGTCAAGCGTGCGTGCCGGCAGCGACGCCGCGGCGGGCGCAATGTGAATGGGACGTTACGAGCGGCGGGCCGTTCGGTTCGGCACCCTC
>JALZDD010000872.1 GCA_030862715.1 Actinomycetota bacterium
CAACATCAAGCACAAGCGCACCCGTCCGTACCGACCCCAGACCAACGGAAAGATCGAACGCTTCCACCGGACCCTGGGTGAGGGATGGGCCTACGCACGCTTCTACAACTCAGAAGCAGAACGTCGAGCAGCCCTCCCGGGCTGGCTCCACTTCTACAATCACCACCGAGCCCACAGCGCCATCGGAGGCCACCCACCAATCAGCCGACTGACCAACGTCCCTGGACATCACAGCTGAGGAGCAGCCCGACACCGCCGACACGTTCGAGCAGGTCGTGGTTGCCCGCCGGGTAGAGACGGTCGAGTCCGGATGCCAGGACTGCGACCGTCTGCCCGCCCGAGGCGAGCGCGGCGCGGTTTGCGGCGGCGTCGATGCCGTAGGCGCCGCCGGCCACGATGATCCGCTCGGCATGGGTCAGGCCGGAGGAGAGTTCCGTGGTGACGTGCTCGCCGTAGCTGGTTGCGGCGCGGGCACCGGTGATCGTCACGCGATCACTCACCGGTGCGGTGAGGAAGGAGGCGGCGCCTCGCAGCCACAGCGCGGTGGGGGCGCGCGCCCAAATCGTCGAGTGCGGTGGGCCAGTCGCTGTCGCTGGGGATGACGACGCGCAGTCCGAGGCGGTCAGTCTCTGCGAGTGCCTGCGTGACCCCGCGGGCATCCATTCGCGGGGCGATCTTGTTGCGCCACAACCCGGCCTCGACCGCATCAACCTTCTTCGGGAACGCGCCGGTACCGGCCGCCAGGCGCACGGTCTCGACCGCGCCGACCGCGGCGAGGAGCCTGCCCGTCACCGCGTCGTCGGGCTCCAAGGTCGCCGCCAGGGCGACCCGTGCGGAGCGTTCGTCCTTGGCGAGAGAAGTGATCGTGACCATGCCCGGCTCCCATCCGTGTGCCAGACAGGTGCACGAGCGCCGTCCGAACGAGCAGGCGCACCTCTTACGAATGTCGTCCGAGAGTCGTACTCTGGAAGGGAGGCAGGTTCCTCCTTGATACGGCGTCCCTCGCGGACAGGCCCTCGGGCCACTCTCTACGCACTGTCTCGTCACCTGACCGTGCCACGAGAGGACACCGCCATGATCCGGCTGATCTGGGCGCTCAGCGCCCACGCCCGCCACTACCTGCGGCGATACATGCCCACCAACATCGCGCTCGACGCGATCCGCACCCGCCGCGGCCTGAAGTGGGGCATCCCCGCGATGCTCCTCGCGGTGCCGTACTTTCTCGCCGCGAGCTACTGCATCACGCTGATCGAGGACGGCGGCCCCGGCTGGCTGAACCTCCTCGTGCTCCTGTTCTGTTGGAACGCGCTCAAGTTCCTCATCATGGGCCCGGTCAGCGTCGTCCTGCTGGTCCGCGCCCGCGTTCAGGAGGCCGTCGAGCGTCGCCGCGCCCGCCGCGTGAACGGGGTTCAGTCTGTCGAGTACCCGATGGCGAGTGTGGCGTGATGGGCGCCGTGATCTACACCCGCAGCGCACGACCGAACCGAGCAACCCACGCTCACCAGCGTGCCGCCTGCCACCGCCTGGCCGCCGAGCTCGGCTATGAGGTCAGCGGCGAGTTCCACGACAACGGCCAGATACGACCCGCGCTCGATCAGGCCCTCGCCACCATCCGCGACGGGCAGGCGGCGGCGCTCGTCGTCGCTGACCTCTACCGACTCAGCCGATCGTCCACCGAGTTCGCCCGCATCATCGAGGCGCTGGACGACGCCGACGTGCCCCTCTACGTCGTCAGGCAGGGTCGCGTGAGTCTTCCCGCGACTCACGAACTCGGCATCATGCTGGCGATCGCCGAGTACGAGGCCGAGCACTCCGAGGAGGACTTCACGCTGTAACCGGCACCCGGCGTCCCCGAGGGCGGATGGTCGCACCTGTGGCGGCCACCGCCCTCTTTGCTGCCCCCTCGGACGCGTGGACCCGCCTGATCCCGTGATCCCTCACGAGCCAACCTGCTCCGGTTTTCAGATGGCGAGGCATGCGGCCTCGGGGGCGAATCTGACCGCCTTCGGCTAGAACCGCGGCACGCACGGCGTCGATACCGACACCGATCTGCTCCGCGACCTGCGCCAGCGTCAAACCCGTGGCGTAGAGCGACGCCGCGCGGCCCCGAGTCTCGGTAGACAGACCCGGATCACGCCCAGGCAGACCGGCACGCCGAACGACCTCGAAGACGGTCGCGCGGTGCACGCGGAACCTCGCCGCGATCGCGTGAACCGGCGCACCTGCTTCGTAGTCAGCCAGCAGCTCGGCGCGCCGCGAAGGGCCCAACCGTGTTTGAGACTGCACACGACTTTTCGTCACCGGCCCTCGCGCATCTTGTCTCTCAGACGCACGCGCATGCGGGCGACGCCCCTCAGACCCCCTGAGAACACGGCGAATCAGCGTTTTCAGCGACGGGCGGATGTTTGAGAACCGTCCGGGAAGGCCCACCACCATCGCGCATCCCTCAGCGCTCGGCGTCTGTGCATGTCCTGACGGCTCAACCGGGCCTCTCCAGCGTGGCCAGGCGTCGGGCGAGCTCGGCGTCGCGGTCGCGTCTAGCCCGGGCGTACTTCAACGACATGCTGGGAGTGGAGTGCCCCAGGCGGGCCATGAGCTCCGGAATGGAGGCGCCTACCTCTGCGGCCATGCTTGCGGCGGTGTTGCGGAGGTGGTGGAAGTCGAGGTCGTCACGTCCGGCGACTCGGCGAGCCTCGAGGAATCCGTGCCCGGTTCGGGTGATGTTGCCGTCCTTGTCGAAGACGGCTCGTCGGCCGCGGAAGGTTGAGGGTCCGAGTTGCGTGCGCTTGTTGGGGCCGGGGAACAGCAGGGCGTTGGGGGAGAGGTCGACGTGTTTGCGCAAGTGGCGTCGTACGTCCTCGACGATGTTGGGCGGGACAGCGACCCACCTTTCGCCTGCGTCAGACTTGGGCGGACCGACGACAGGGGCCGTGTGGGTGCCTTCGGGGTCGGGCTTGCCGTCCTCATCGACTCGGACCCAGGTCACGGCGCGGGTGACGTGGATCCAGGTCGGGTCCTCGTCCTTCTCTCCGAGTTCAACGTCTTTGCGGCGCAACTCGGCCACCTCGCCGTAGCGCAGTGTGCACCAGGTGGCGAGGGTCAGCATGACGCGGCGTTCGGGGCGCATGACCGCCACCATGTTGGCCAGTTCGTCGAGCGTGGCAGGTCGAATCTTCTTGACGGCGTGGCGCTGCCCGGCACCCCGGATCCGCACCGGGTTGACCTCGACGAGCTCGTCCTCCTCGGCCGATTCCATGATTGCGTGGAGGAGGTTGTAGGCGTGCGCCCGCGCGGTGGGGTGCTGCGGCGCTGCCGAGGCGTGCCAGTCGCGTACGTCTTGACGGCTGATGCTGGTCAGCGGTCGATCGCTGAACGCCGGCAGCAGATGGTTGTCGAGCAGGCCCCGGTACTTCTGTCTCGTCGTCGCGGCCAGCGGCCGGCCCTTCGACGACCGGCGCAGCCGCATCCACGCCTCGGCGTACGCGCCGAAGGTCCTCTCTTTGCGTTCGCGCTCGGCCTGCAGAGCAGCAGCGGTCCGTTCGGCTGGGGGCGTCCAGGTGCCCTCGGAGATCAGGCGCCGTTCGGCGACGAGCCAGGCCTCGGCGTCGAGGTGGGTGAGGAACGTGTGTGGTGCGGTGTGTCTGACCTTCTGGGGTTTCCCGCCCTTGCTGATGTAGGTGCGGGCGTCAGGGTCGTCGTACTGCGCGCGGAAGCGGCCGGACTTCTGCTCGTTGATATTGCCGAACCCTCGACGTCTGGCCTTGGCCATCGGACGACTCCTTGCTCTAGAGCGTGCGATCTCGCTCTAGAAACACTCTAGTTCCAACTACATCCCATTCGACTTCTTTCCGCAAGATGAGCGTGAAATCATCCAACAACGCCACGCTCAGGCGTCAGATACGCAGAGTTCGAGTCCCTCTGCGTCCACCACCTTGTTTCGCCAGGTCAGGACCCTGTTTCGTCATCGTCCTCATCCTCTCCGGTCTCCTCGTCGGGCTCAGATGCCCCCAGGATGCCCCCGAGCCGCTTGGCTGAGTCCCAGAGGTTGTCATCGATCAGGTGGCCGTAGAGGTCCATCGTCATGGCTGCGGAGGCGTGCCCCAGGATGCGCTGCAGCACCTTGGGGTCAGCGCCGGCACCCAGCCAGAGCGAGGCGCACGTGTGGCGAAGATCGTGGACCCGAAGCGTCGGGCGACCGATCGTCTTCACAGCCAACGTCCAGGCGCCAACCGTGAGTGTGATCCGCCAGTTGATGCGCGACAGATCACCGACAACTGATCCGCGACACCTCGGACGCCCTCAACGCCCCGTCGAATGACAGACTCCTTGCATGTCTGTCGCCGCAGCACAAGCTGCAGCCTTCTACGCTGAGGTCGCCGAGTCGGGCCCGGTCTTCGCAATCCGTGACGAGGAAGGCTTCCCTGCGCCTGTGAACCGATCCGGAGGCCGGTCGCAGCCGTTCTGGTCGAAGCGGAGTCGGGCCGAGCGCATAATCAAGAATGTCGCCGTGTACCAGGACATGTTCGTGGTTGAGGTGACTCGTGATGACTGGCTCAACAAGTGGCTTCCTGGCCTCGAATCGGACGGGATGCTCGTCGGCATCAACTGGAGCGGCAAGGGTGCAATTGGGTATGACCTCTCGCCGAGTGACGCTGCCCGAAACGTCACGGCTCTCATGCAGGGGTGATGCGCTCGAGCCGGCGTGTCAGGACCCGCCGTGGGGCGCACACATCGGCTGATCCCGTCCGTCGACCGGTGTCGCGCATCAGTTGACGGACATGTGTCGCACATCTGTCGACGGAGCACATGCTCAGGGTGCCCGGACCCGTGAGAACTTTCTCTACTGACTCTAGGCGGCCTCCCGGGGCGTGCGGCTGGCGGCCGGCCCCCGACGTGCCGCGCAAATGAAGAAGAGCGCCCAGTCTGTAGACCAAGCGCTCACTCTCCCGACATCGAGCAGTTCGACGCGATCAGCCAAACCCGCCGCATCCGCACATGCCGCCGATATCGTCCCGTTCGTGCTGCCCGAAGAGCTGATCATCCTCATCGTCGCCTTCCTCCCCATCGCCATCGTGATGTTCCTCGTGTACCTAGGCATGCGGCGACCGAAGTAGCCCGGAATCACCAACGAGGCCGGCCCAGTTCTTTGGCTGTAGACGAGGGCGGGGACAGCCGTAGCGGCCGCCACTGTGGGCAGGCGAACGGACTCGGGGCTCAGGCCGTCGATGACCCGATCTCGGCGGCCACGCCGGCCAACATCATCCGGAGACCGCATTCGAAGGCGGCCTCTGCGCGGTGGGCCGCGTCGCGCTGCGAGGCCAGGGCAACGGCGAGACGGGGGACATCGACTCCCTCGGGGATCTCCCACATCACATCGGGTGCCGCGAGGTCGAGTGCGGAGCCGATGACGAAACTCTCCACCGCCGTCAGCACCTCCATGGCGTTGTCGACAGGGAAGCCGACATCTTCCAGGAGGATGACCATCCGGTCGTACGCAGCCAGCACCTGCGGCGACCGGATGGTCGTCGTCGTGAGAAGCGGCACGACACGCGGGTGCGCGGCGAAGACGGCGCGGTAGGAGCGGAAGAAGCCTGAGACGGCGACGTCCCAAGGGCTCTGGTCGAGCGTGGAGGTGTCCATCTCGGCGCTCACCTGCTCGCGCAGCAACTCGATGACACCGGTGCGGCCATCGACGTGGTGGTACAGCGAGGCGGTCTGTACGCCGAGCCGTCGGGCGAGCTCAGGAAGGGTGAAGTCGCCGGTCTCGTCGACCAGTTCGAGCGCCGTGGCGCCG
>JALZDD010000874.1 GCA_030862715.1 Actinomycetota bacterium
CGACGGCGCCCCTACCCGCGCGATCTCAGCCAAATAAGATATGGCCCGGCCGTGAGGCCGGGCCACAATCAATTTCCCTCGGTGCCATCTCTACCGACGGGGGGAACAGTAGAGAAAGCTCAAGGGGCGAGCCTGGCGGCCTTGCGGCCGCGAGGCCCGGTCGAGGTTTGGAGTGCTCCCTCCCTACGTCGACGTGGATACATAACCAGACTTGTTCCTGGCTGTCACGTCTATGTCCCTTTTCTGCCGGATCTGTGACCGGGTGTTAGCAAGGTGTGGATCGGTCACTGACCGGCCGGGATCTCCGCGGTGCCGTTCGCCGAGGTCGTGTCGGCGGCCTTGCGGAGCATCGCGCCGAGGTCGACGCCGGTCGTGGTCTTGAGCATGTTGAGGGTCTGGACGACGTTGTCGTTGACCTGCTTCGGGATGGCGCCGGCCCCCTCGGTGGAGAGCACGGTGAGGTTGTCGATGGCGCTGATCGGCGCGGCGACCTCCCTGGCGACCTGCGGCAGGACCTCGATGAGCATCTGTAGCACGGCGGCGTCGTTGTAGGACGCGAACGCTGCGGCGCGCTTCTCCATCGCCTCGGCCTCGGCGTGACCGACGGCCAGGGTGGCGGCAGCGCTCGCCTCACCCTCGGCGCGGGTGGCCTCGGCACCGGCCAGACGCAGCGACTTCTGCGCGTCACCGCGCCGGGCGCCCTCGATGGCCTCGGCCTCGGCCAGAGCGGCACGGCGGGCCTTCTCGGCCTCGCCGGAGAGTCGGGCCTGCTCGGCGTCGGCCTCGGCTGCGGCGATGGTCGACGCCTTGCGAGCCTCCGCGGCGGCGATCTCGGAGCTGCGGCGACCCTCGGCCTCCTGCTCGACGCGGTAGCGCTCTGCGTCGGCGGGCTTGCGCACCTGCGTCTCGAGCTGTCGCTCGGTCAGCGCCGCCTGGCGTACGGCGACCTTCTCCTGCTCGGTGAGGATGGCCTGGTCGCGGTCGGCCTGGGCCAGCGGGCCGGAGGCGGCGGCGTTCGCGGTGGCCGCATCGGTCTCGGCCTTGATCTCGGCCTGCTTGAGCGCGAGCGCACGCTGGGCGACCGCGATCTCCTCCTCGGCCTTGATCCGGGCCTGCTCGGCGGCACGACGGGCCTCGGCCTCGGCGATCGAGGCGGCCTGGGTGATGCGGGCAGCCTCGGGGCGGCCCAGGTTGGCGAGGTAGGAGCCGTCGTCGGTGACGTCCTGGATCTGGAAGGTGTCCAGGATCAGGCCCTGGCCGGTGAGCGACGACTCGGACTCGTCAGCGACCCGCTGGGCGAACGCGGCCCGGTCACGGATGATCTGCTCGACGGTCAGACCGCCGACGATCGAACGCAGCGCGCCGGCGAGCACCTCCTGCGTGAAGGGCTCGATCTCCTCCTGCTGGGAGAGGAAGCGCTGTGCGGACAGCCGGATCTGGTCGGCGTTGCCGCCCACCTTCACGATGGCGACACCCTCGAGGTTGAGCTTGATGCCCTGCCCTGAGACAGCGCCGCGGATCTGGACCGAGATCCGGCGCGAGGAGAGGTCCATGGTCGCCAGCTTCTGGACGAACGGCACCACGAAGACGCCGCCGCCGAGCACGACCTTCTGGCCCGACAGGTCGGTGGTGAGCTGGCCGGTCTCGGGGTTGAGCACCGCCTTGCCCTTGCGGCCGGTGACGATGAAGGCCTGGTTGGGGCCGGCGACCTTGTAGCGGCTGGTGACCAGCAGCAGAAGCAGGATGAGAAGTACGACAAGGCCGGCGATCGGCACCAGCAGTTCCATGAGGATTCCTTCAGTCAGGAGGTGATCTCGCGCCACGTCGGCGCGACGGTGACTGCCGTCGGTGAGAGGACTCCGGTCACGTGCACGGCGGTGCCGGGCGTGATCGCCTCGTCGGTGTCGGGCGCCTTGGCGTTGTAGGTCACCGTGTGGCCCCCGAGGGCGACCCGCACCACGCCGAACCCGTCCGCCGGGATCGTGGTGATCACGGCGGCGTCCAGGCCGACGGCGGCCTCTCCGGAGGGCGCGGCGTCGGTGTGCTCCTCCTTCAGCAGGCGAGTCAGCCACAACGCGAACCAGGCGAAGAGGGCTCCGAAGGCGGAGCCGATCAGGATGGAGGGCAGCAGGCCGAGGTCCAGCGGTCCGTGGGCGATGGCGCCACCGAACCCGAACGCCGACACGAACCCGGCCAGCGCGGCCGTGGAGAACCAGTCGCTCGCCAGCCAGTCCAGCAGGCCGCCGAGGAAGCCGTCGAGGAGGTCGCCGATCACCAGCGACACCAGCAGGAGGCCTAGCCCGACGGCTCCGATGATCAGGAACGTCGTCACACCAAACCTTTCGGCAGAGTCTCCACACTGAGCAGCAGTCTGGTGCGGACTGTATCCGTCGTTTCCCGGCCTGTCCGCGCTTTATCCGCCTTGGTCGAAGGTCCAGAGCAGAAGCTCGGTCGGTACGCCTGCGCTGACCGTGAACTCCGCCGGCAGATCGTCGCCGGCGGTGACCTCGAAGGCGTCGCCGGCAGTGAGTGGCTCGGCCATCCCGCTGCGTAGGAGGGCGCCGGAGGCGACGTGGAGATGGCGAAGTCTGGCTTCGGGGAGGGTGATCTCGGCGGGGCCGTCGGTGCCGACGTGGCCGACCAGTAGCGTTCCCTGGTCCAGGCGGACCGCCTCGGTCCATTCGCCCTCGACGGCGGCGACGTCGTGGACGGCGTACGCCGGCGCGCCGGTGCTGCCCGCGATCCAGACCTGGATGAACCGGGTGCCGGCGGCCGAGGCGAACTCGGAGTGGTCGACCCCGTCGCCGGTGGTGAAGACACCGACCTGGCCGGGGGCGACGGTCCCGGTGGCGCCGGTCGAGTCGTTGTGGGTCACCTCGCCCGAGAGCGGCCAGGTCACGATCGTGACGCCGGCGTGGTGGTGGGTCTCGAACCCCTCTCCGTTGCGCAGCAGGTGCTCGTCGTAGGTCACGATCGGGCCGAAGCCGATGCGCTGGGGGTCGTAGTGGGAGCCGAATGAGTAGGTGTGCCAGGTAATTTTTCCTGGCCGGAGGCCGGGGGGACGTTCCGTGAATCGGGCGGTTCCTCGGCGGATCTGGGCAGTCACAGTCATGATTGTGCCGTGGCGTTTCCCAAGTTCCCGACTGGCTTCGTGTTCGGCACTGCAGACGCCACCCGGCCGGGGGGCGAGCAGGATGTTGCGCTGCTCATGCGTCTCGGTGCGCCGGGATACCGGTTCGCGGTCTCCTGGCGTGAGCTTCAGCCGGGTGGGCGCGGTGCCTTCGATCCCGATGCCCGCGCTCGTTACGACCGCCTGGTCGACGAGCTGCTCGAGGCTGGTCTGCGCCCGTCTGCCACGCTCTACGCCGGCGAGCTGCCGGAGACGCTGGCCGCCGACGGTGGCTGGCTCAACCGCGCCTCGGTCGACGCGTTCGGTGACTACGCCCAAGCGGTCGCGGACCTGATCGGCGACCGGGTCCCGGAGTGGGTGCCGGTCCAGGACCCAAACGTGGCCGGCTACCTCGGCTACGGGCTCGGCACGATCGCGCCCGGCCGCCGAGCGGGCTGGGGAGTCGTCGCGGCGATGCACCACCTGCTCCTGGCCCACGGCCGCGGCGTCCAGGTGCTGCGCGCCGCCGGGGTCGAGTCGGTCGGGTGCGCCAACCACCACGAGCCGATCTGGCCGCTCTCGGAGGATCCCGCCGACGTCGGCGCGGCCAAGCTCATCGACCTGGCCTGGAACGCGGTGCCGCTCGAGGCCATGTTGATGGGCCGCTATCCCCGTGACATCGCCGGTCTCGCCGACGAGGTCGCGATGCCGGGCGACATGGCCGTGATCCGCTCACCCCTGGACTTCTACGGGGTCAACTTCTTCGCGCCGCAGCGTATCGGCGCCTCCGCCGAGGGCGACGACATCCCGTTCCGGATGGTGCCGCTTGTCGGCTACCCAGCCACCGACACCGGCTGGGGCGTGGTGCCCACGGCCCTGCGGGAGTGGCTGATCATCACCCGATCCCGCTATCGCGCCGCGATGCCGCCGATCGTGGTGACCGAGTGCGGTGCTGCGTACGACGCTCCGATGGTGGACGGCGAGGTCGACGACCAGGCCCGGATCGACTACCTCGAGGCACACCTGGAGGCGGTCTCGGCCGCGATAGAGCGCGGCGTCGACGTACGCGGCTTCTACGCCTACACGCTGCTCGACCGCGACGGCTGGGAAGCGCCGTTCACCGGCAAGGACTGGGAGGACGGCGTGGGCGGGAAGTACGGCCTGGTGCACGTCGACGCCGCCGGGGTGCGTACTCCCAAACGCTCCTTCGGCTGGTACGCCGACATGGTCGCGGCCCACGCCGAGGGCGCCCCTACGGGCTGAGCCTAGAAGGCGAGCTTCTCGCCGATGGCCCTGATCGCGTCCATATCACCCGGGTGCGGCACCCAGGGGAGCGTGAGCGAGTCCTTGGTCTTGTCGGTGTAGCGCGGGATCACGTGGAAGTGCAGGTGGAACACCGTCTGCCACGCGGCCGGACCGCAGTTGTTGAGTACGTTGACCCCGTCCGCCTGCAGCACCTCGACCGCCCGCTTCGCGACCGCCTGGGCGGTCTTGGCGGTGGCGGCGAAGACCGCCGGGTCGGCCTCCAGGACGTCCTTGGTGTGCGTCTTCGGCACCACCACCGTGTGGCCCTCGGCCGCGGGGGCGATGTCGGTGAAGGCGTACGTCTCCTCGTCCTCGTAGACCCTCGTCGAGGGGATGTTGCCCGCGACGATGTTGCAGAACAGGCAGTCGGGATCGCTCATGCTCCGAGGCTATCGGGTCACAGGCCCGCGGCGACCTCGGTGCCCTGCCTGATCGCACGCTTGGCATCGAGCTCGGCGGCGACGTCGGCACCGCCGATGAGGTGCCAGTTCTCCCGCTCGGTCCACAGGTCGCGCACCGACTCCTGTCCCGCGCAGAGGATCACGTGGTCGACCTCGAGGGTGCAGGGCTCGCCATCGACGGCGTAGTGCAGGGTGAGTGAGTCGTCGCCGGCCTCGATCTTGTCGTACGTCGCACCCCGAACCTGCTTGACGCCGTCCTGCTTCAAGTGGGCGCGGTGGGCCCAGCCGGAGGTCTTGCCGAGACCGATGCCGATCGGGGTGGCCTTGCGCTGCAGCAGGGTCACCTGGCGAGCCGGTGCCTCCAGGACCGGCGTGGTCAGACCGCCACGGAAGGTCGCCGGGTCGCCGACGCCCCAACGGGCCTTCCACTCCTCGAGGCTCTCGGGCTGGTGGGTCAGCCAGGCGGAGACGTCGACACCGATGCCGCCGGCGCCGATCACCGCGACCCGGCGGCCCGGGACGACCCGCCCGGCGAGCACGTCGGCGTATGTCACGACCCGGTCGTCCTCGGCGCCCGCGATCTGCGGGAGCCGCGGCGTGACGCCGGTGGAGACGATGACGTGGTCGAAGGGCTCCAGGTCGGCCGTGGTGGCTTCGGTGTCGAGACGTACCTCGACGCCCAGCACCTCCAGGCGCCGGGTGAAGTAGCGCAGCGTGTCCTTGAAGTCCTCCTTGCCGGGCACCGCCATCGCGAGGCGGAACTGGCCTCCGACCTGCGAGGACTTCTCGAACAGCGTCACCGCGAAGCCGCGCTCGGCGGCCGAGGTGGCGGCGGCGAGGCCGGCCGGGCCGGCGCCGACGACGGCCACCGTCTGCTTGAGCTTGGTCGGCGTGAGCACCAGCGTGGTCTCGCGCGCGGCGCGCGGGTTGACCAGGCAGGAGGCGGCCTTGTTGGCGAACGCGTGGTCCAGGCAGGCCTGGTTGCAGGCGATGCAGGTGTTGATCTCGTCGGTGCGGCCCTCGGCGGTCTTCTTGGCGAACTCGGGGTCAGCCAGCAGCGGCCGGGCCATCGAGACCAGGTCAGCCTTGCCCTCGGCGATCGCTCCGTCGGCGAGCTCGGGGGTGTTGATCCGGTTGGAGGCGCAGACCGGGACCGACACCTCGGCCTTGAGCCGGGCGGTCATGTCCAGCCACGCACCACGCGGGACCTGGGTGATGATGGTCGGCACCCGCGCCTCGTGCCAGCCGATGCCGGTGTTGAAGACCGAGACGCCGGCGTCCTGGAGCGCGTAGGCGAGCTCGATCGTCTCCTCCCAGGTCTGGCCGTCTTCGACCAGGTCGAGGATCGAGAGCCGGAAGATGATCGGGAAGTCGTCACCGACCAGCTCGCGCGAACGCCGCACGATCTCCACCGGGAACCGCATCCGGTTGATGGCGGTGCCACCCCAGCGGTCCTCGCGCTGGTTGGTCCGCTCGGCGAGGAACTGGTTGATCAGGTAGCCCTCCGACCCCATGATCTCGACCGCGTCGTAGCCGGCCTTCTTCGCCAGCGAGATGCTCTTGGCGAAGTCGTTCACGGTCGCGTCCACGGCCTTGTCGGAGAGGGCCGCGGGCTTGAACGGGTTGATCGGCGCCTGGACGGCCGAGGCGCTGACCGAGAACGGGGTGTAGGCGTAGCGACCCGCGTGCAGCACCTGCATCGCGATCGCGCCGCCCTCCTCGTGCACCGCGCCGGTGACCCGGCGGTGCTGGGCGGCGTGCAGCCGGGAGCTCATCTCGCTCGCGAACGGCTTGAGCCAGCC
>JALZDD010000943.1 GCA_030862715.1 Actinomycetota bacterium
TTCACATCGACCGTGGCGGCGCCGACGTGCAGCTCGTTCTCCGGGTGCTTGGCGTTGACCGCCTTCTTGTCCTCAGGACGTACGTCCCTGACGGCGTCCTCCGCTGCCTTCATCGCCTTCGCGCTGAGCGTGGTGGTGACCTTCAGTCCCTTGCTGTCGATGTCCTCCTCGGTGAAGAGGGGCTCGCCGTTCTCGTTCTTCAGGGACTTCAGCTCGTTCTTCACCAGGGTGAGCGCGTGACCCTTCTGGCCACCGAGACGGCTGTCGGCCTTCGGCTTGGGGAACTTGGGCAGCGCCGCCTTCGCCTTCTCGAGGGTCGCCTCGTCGTAGTCGCTGAGCGCCTTGCCCTGGGCCTTGAGCTCGGCCATGCCGTTGAGGACGTACTGATAGCGGCCGAGCAGCTCGGTGCCGCCGGCGTCGGCGCCGGACTTCTCCGGGTCGAACCCGTTCGGGTTGTTGAGGATCGCGGTGAGGGCCGCGGCCTCCTTGATGTCGAGATCCTGTGCCGACTTGCGGAAATAGGTCTTGGCGGCGGCCTGGACGCCGTAGGCGCCGCGGCCGAAGTAGACGGTGTTGAGGTAGCCGGTGAGGATCTCGTCCTTCGACTTCTGCCGGCTGATCTTGAGGGAGATGACCGCTTCCTTGACCTTGCGGGAGTAGGTGCGCTCCTGGCTCAGGTAGAGGTTCTTGACGTACTGCTGGGTGATCGTCGAGGCGCCGCCCTGGCTGCCGGTGGTGGCGTTGGAGAAGAGCGTGCGCGCGATGCCCTTGAGGTCGATGCCGTTGTTCTCGTAGAAGCTGCGGTCCTCGGCGGCCACGGCCGCGTCCTTCACGAGCGCGGGCATCTCGTCCACGCTCAGCGCGTCACGGTTCTGGTCGCCCGCCTGGAAGCGGCCGACCTCCTTCTTGCCGCCGGCGTAGTAGACGAAGCTCGACTCGGCCTGGAACGCCGCGTTGGCGCTGGGGATCGAGATCATGTTGTAGGAGATGATCACCGCGGCGCTGCCGATCAACGCCATGACCAGGGCGAAGATTGCCGCGGCCTTGCCGATCCGGACCGCCAGGCCCTTCTTGTCGACCTCCGGGTCGTTGAACCGGTCCATCGCCGCGCCGAAGGCGGCCTTGGGGTCACGCTTCTGGCGGTTTCGACCGCCCCGCTCGGGACCCGCGGGCCGTTGGCCGAGACGGTCGACCGGGGGCTCACCAGGACGACGGGGGCCCGGGTAGGGCGGCCGCTGACCGGGTCGGGGACCACCGGGAGGCATCGGGCGCTGGGCGCCACGGGGCTGAGGGCGACCGCCTGCCGGCTGGCCCTGCGGAGAACCCTGGGGGCGGCGCGGTGCCGGCGGACGACCGCCCGGACCACCCTGCGGTGGGCGCGGTCCGCCCTGGGGTCGTCCTTGCTGCCCTCCGGGATTGGATCTACGGGGGCTGGCACTGCGGGGGCTGGGCCTTTGAGAAAAGCCGCCGGATGGGTCGCTCACGGGTGTTGCACTGCTCCTGTGACTGCCCGGCACGTGACCGGACGGGCTGACACTGACAATCCCCCGACGTCGCTGAATCCCCCCGAGGGAATCCCATCAACCTGACGCGCGACGCTTGCCGAACCTTCCCCGGGTGGATCCTCAGGTAGGTGAACGGCAGCCATCAGCGTACGCAATCGACGCTAGCGCTCCCGCATCCACGCCCAGCGCGCCTCAAGTCACCCGACGTCAACAGTTCGGTGACGGTTGCATCGAAGTGGTCTCTCCGGACGTATTCAGACAAGACTTTGGTCTCTATTTGCCGTCACGGATATATCGGTACGATAGGTCGTATGGCACGTCGCGCAGAGACGATCGAGTTGGCAGTCCTTGGGCTGCTGCACGAGTCGCCTATGCATGGCTACGAGCTGCGCAAGCGGCTCAACCTGATGCTGGGCTGGGGGCGAGTGCTGTCGTACGGCTCGCTCTACCCGGCTCTGAAGAAGATGCTGCGCAAGCACCTCATCGAGGAGGAGGCGCAGGCAGTGACGCCGGTGACCCGGCGGCCGCGGATCGTCTACCAGCTGACGCCTGCCGGAGAGCGTGAGTTCACCCAGCTCATGTCCGAGGTCGGTCCGATGGCCTGGGAGGACGACAACTTCGACATCAGGTTCGCGTTCTTCGGTCGCACCGACATGGAGATCAGGCTTCGCGTCCTCGAAGGACGTCGCAGCCGGCTCCAGGAGCGGCTCGACCGGGTGCAACGCGAGCTTGCCATGACCCAGAAAGAGGTCGACTCCTACGCCCGCGAGCTTCAGCGTCACGGCGTCGAGTCGGTCGAGCGGGAGGTCCGATGGCTCTCCTCTCTGATCGACGCCGAACGCAACCCCAGGCCTGCGAACGACGAGCAGGCGGCGGGTCGGGGGGATCCGGGGGATGACGATGGCGTACGCGACGAAGCGGACGTCTCGCGCACAGCGCAGAGCAGCCAAGAGAACGAGTGATGACCTCCCGGCCGGTGTCGGCCAGGAGTATTGGAAGGAGCCCCGATGGGTTCGGTTCGTGTAGCAATCGCGGGAGTCGGCAACTGCGCCAGCTCCCTGGTCCAGGGTGTGGAGTACTACAGGGACGCCGACCCGGCGGGCAGCGTCCCGGGCCTGATGCACGTCACGTTCGGCGACTACCACGTCTCTGACGTCGAGTTCGTCGCTGCCTTCGACGTCGACGACAAGAAGGTCGGCAAGGACCTCTCCGAGGCGATCAACGCCTCCGAGAACAACACCATCAAGATCGCCGACGTCCCGTTCAAGGGCATCGA
>JALZDD010000959.1 GCA_030862715.1 Actinomycetota bacterium
CGCGTGACCTCGGGGTCGCCACGACCCATGAGGGCGTCGACGGGCTGATCGGGCTGCCGGGCTTCGACGAGATCGACATCGTCTTCGACGCCACGTCGGCGAAGGCGCACATCGCGAACGCCGCCAAGCTGCAACCGCTGGGCAAGCGGCTGATCGACCTGACACCCGCCGCGATCGGGCCCTACGTCATCCCGGCGGTCAACCTCGAGGACCACCTCGGCGCCCCGAACCTCAACATGGTCACCTGCGGCGGCCAGGCCACCATCCCGATCGTCGCCGCGATCGCCCGCGTCGTCCCGGTGGAGTACGCCGAGATCGTCGCCTCCATCGCCTCGAAGTCGGCCGGGCCCGGGACCCGCGCCAACATCGACGAGTTCACCGAGACCACCTCGGGCGCGATCGTGCAGGTCGGCGGCGCCAAGCGCGGTAAGGCGATCATCATCCTGAACCCGGCCGAGCCGCCGCTGATCATGCGCGACACCGTATATGCGCTGGTCGAGGGCGGGTCGCGCTCCCTGGAGGAGCTGACCGCCGAGATCACCGAGTCGGTCGAGAAGATGGTCGGTGACGTCGCCGCGTACGTCCCCGGCTATCGGCTCAAGCAGAAGGTGCAGGTGCAGGAGATCCCCTCGGATCAGCCGGTGGAGACGCTGCTGGCCGAAGGCGAGACGACCCGGCCCACCCATCAGGTGTCGGTCTTCCTCGAGGTCGAGGGCGCCGCGCACTACCTTCCGGCCTATGCCGGAAACCTCGACATCATGACCTCGGCCGCGCTGCAGATGGCCGAGCTCGTTGCGGTAGCGACAAAATCGCAGAGCGCCGCTTCCAAGGAGGCCGCCAAGTGAGCACGCCCATCTATGTCCAAGAGGTCTCGCTGCGCGACGGCATGCACGCCGTACGCCACCGGATCACGCCCGAGGACGTCAAGCGGATCGTCATCGCCGCCGACGAGGCCGGCGTCGACGCCATCGAGGTCGCCCACGGCGACGGCCTGACCGGCGGCTCGGTCAACTACGGCCCCGGCTCGAACAGCGACTGGGAGTGGATCGAGGCGGCGGCGTCGGTCATCAAGAACGCCCGCCTGACGACCCTGCTGCTTCCCGGTGTCGGCACCATCCACGACCTGAAACGTGCCTACGACCTGGGGGTTCGCTCGGTGCGCGTCGCGACGCACTGCACCGAGGCCGACGTGTCGGCCCAGCACATCGCCGCCGCGCGCGAGATGGGGATGGATGTCTCCGGCTTCCTGATGCTCTCGCACATGGCCCCGCCCGAGCAGCTCGCCGAGCAGGCGAAGCTGATGGAGTCCTACGGCGCGCACTGCGTCTACGTCACCGACTCCGGCGGCCGGCTGACGATGAACGACGTACGCGACCGGGTCCGCGCCTACCGATCCGTGCTCGACGACGAGACCGAGATCGGCATCCACGCCCACGAGAACCTCTCGCTGTCGGTGGCCAACTCCGTCGTCGCGGTCGAGAACGGCGTCTACCGCGTCGACGCCTCGCTCGCCGGTCACGGCGCCGGCGCCGGCAACTGCCCGATCGAGGCGTTCATCGCGGTCGCGAACCTGTCGGACTTCAAGCACAACTGCGACCTGTTCAAGCTCCAGGACGCCGCCGACGACATCGTCCGCCCGCTCCAGGACCGCCCCGTCCGCGTCGACCGCGAGACTCTCACCATGGGCTACGCCGGCGTCTACTCGTCCTTCCTCCGCCACGCCGAGAACGCAAGCGCCCGCTATGGCGTCGATACCCGCGACATCCTCATGGAGTGCGGCCGCCGAGGTCTGGTGGGCGGCCAGGAGGACATGATCGTCGACATCTGCCTGACCAAGCTCGCCGAGCAGGAGGCGACTGCCGGCGCCTGACCGGTCCAGCCTACGAACGTGGGAGTCCTGGGGTCACTGGGTGACGTCAGGACTACCACGTCGACCATTGCGATTTCGCGATATCGCGCCGCGACTACGAAAAGGGAGTCACGGCGCTTGACTACGATTTGGTAGTCAGATCTCATGAATACGATATCGTAGTCGTGGAGGTGGGTTCATGTCGTATACCGGGAAGGTCACCAGCCCCGAGTCGCTGGGCCGGATCCTGCAGCAGGCGCGCCTGCTCAACGGGTGGAGCCAGCGCGAGCTGGCGGCGAGGATCGGGACGACGCAGCGCTACATCTGGGAGATCGAGGCGGGCAAGCCGTCGATCTTCGTCGATCGTCTCTTCGCTCTGATGCGGGAGACCGGGACCGAGCTGACCGCGACCATCGACGCTCGGAACGACGATGAGTGACCTCGTGGTCGAGCTCTACGGCGAGCCGATCGGGCAGCTGGTCGGGTCGAGCGCGACGTACGACTTCGTCGCTTCCTCGGACGCGGTGGAGACGTACGGCCTGGACAGCACGGTCCTGTCGCTGGCTGTTCCGCTCGCCCTGGTCGCACCGCGCGCCCGCAAGCCACGGCGACAGAACTTCTTCGCGGAGATGCTTCCCGAAGGTCGGATGCTGTCGCGGCTCGCGGCGATGGCCGATGTCAACGAGCGCGATGTGGTCGGGATGCTGCGGGTCTACGGGCGAGATGTCGCGGGTGCCCTTCAGATCTGGGATCCCGATGTCCCCGGCGAACCACGGACCCCGAAGCTCGAACCTGTCGGTGAGCAAGGGGTGGCCGATCTTCTCAGTGAGGTCGGCGCGTTCCCGCTCGCCAACAAGCCGGCCGGAGGCAAGACGTCGCTCGCGGGCGTGCAGGACAAGATCGTCCTGGTGCGCAACGACGACGGCTGGCATCGGGCGCTCGACGGTTACCCGTCCACACACATCCTCAAGCCGGTCACCTCGGACTTCCCGTCGATGATCTACGACGAGGAGTACGGCGCCCGGTTCGCGCAGGCTCTGGGCCTCACGACGTACGAGACGTTCATCGAGGAGTTCGCCGGTGAGCCGGCGCTGGTGATCGAGCGGTACGACCGCGGCGATGGGTCTGACGGTGTCCCGAGCAGGGTGCATCAGGAGGACTTCAACCAGGTGCTGGGGGCGCGCGGCGATCAGAAGTACCAGAAGTACGGCGGGAAGGTCTCCCTGAAGCGGATCGGGGGCGAGCTCCGCGCCCTCGGCGACTCCGGCTCGCTGCGGAAGCTGGCCACGATGACGGTGCTGGCGGCGGCCATCGGGAACCTCGACATGCATGCCAAGAACATCTCGTTGCTCCACCACCCCGACGGCTCGGTAGAGATCGCCCCGGCGTACGACGTCGTCCCGCAGCGGCATCTGCCGAATGACGGTGAGCTGGCCCTCGCGGTCGACGGGGTCTACCAGCACGCGGCCGTGACCCGCGCCGATCTGGTCGCAGAGGTCGCGTCGTGGCGGCTCCGCGATGCGGAGGCACTGGTCGATGACGCTCTGGCCGACATCGCGGAGATCGTCGAGGTCGAGGTTCCTGCCGACGGCGCTCATCCCGGTCTGGTCGAGGACATCCGAGCCTTCACGGCCAATCTGCGGGCGGGGCGTTCAGTGGGAGCGGAGCTGAGCTCATCCCGGCGACGGCTGTGACGGCCCTGAGGTGAGCCTCTTTGCGCCTGTGGAAGAGTCGTCCCCGTGAGCACTGAATCTTTTTCGCGGCTCGATCTGCCGCTGGCCGGGTTGGCCGCATTGTTCGTCGGGTCGGGGACCCTGCATCTGGTGAGGCCGCAGGTGTTCGAGCCGATCGTGCCGTCGGCGCTGCCGGATGCGCGCAAGGTGGTCGAGGTCTCCGGGGTGGCGGAGATCGTCTGCGGGCTGGGGCTGCTGCACCCGAAGACCCGCCGGATCGCGGGGCTCGCGAGTGCGGCGCTGCTGGTGGGTGTGTTCCCGGCGAACGTGCAGATGAGCGTGGACGCGGGGAAGCGGGCGAACCGGAAGCGGACCCCCAAGTCGGCCGGTTTCTTCGCCGGTACGGTCGCGCGGCTGCCGCTGCAGTGGCCGATGATCAAGGTGGCGCTGCGCGCCGGAAAGGGGACCGGCGCATGACGTACGTTCCTTCGGAGTCGCGCTACGACGCGATGCAGTATCGGCGGACCGGCAACAGTGGCCTGGATCTG
>JALZDD010000960.1 GCA_030862715.1 Actinomycetota bacterium
GACAGCAGGCCGGCGCCGAGGGCGTCACGGAGCTCGGTGGGGGAGTAGCGGCCCATGGGGTCTCCTCAAGGGGGTCGGACGACGTCGGAGATCCCGAGGCTAGGTAGCGGAAGCGATACGCGTCCAACATCGTGACGGCATCGCTCGATGCCCTATGGGCATTGCCTGACGTGCTTGACGTCACACAAAACTCGCTCGTACCGTTCATCCACGAATGACAACGACGTCCACATATGTAGATGTCGCCGATCGACTGGAGGAACAGTCGCATGAACTTTCGCCCCTCGCTGCGGTCCCGCTTCGGGCTCGCAAGCGCCTCGCTCATGGCTGTCTCGCTCACCCTCTCGGCGTGTGGCGTCGCCAACTCCGACAGCGCCGGCGCCGCCGGCGACACCGTCCGGATCGTGCTCCCGCAGGAGCCGCCGACCCTCGAACCCTGCGATGCCAACCTGACCTCGACGGGCGTCGTGGTGCGCTCCAACATCACCGAGCCGCTGGTCGAGCGCGACCCCGCCTCCGGCGAGCTCCAGCCGCTGCTCGCCACCGAGTGGGAGCAGACCGAGCCGACCAAGTGGACCTTCACGCTCCGCGAGGGGGTGAAGTTCTCCGACGGCTCCGCCTTCGACGCCGAGGCTGCCGCACACTCCATCGACCGTGCGGTCAACGGCACCTTCGGCTGCAACGTCGAGGGGTACGTCTTCGGTGACGACGACCTCCAGGCCAAGGCCGTGGACGCCACCCACCTCGAGGTGACCACCACCGAGGCCGACCCGATCCTTCCGCTGCGGCTCTCCTTCATCGAGGTCGTGCCGGCGTCGACGAGCGACACCGCCAAGGTGCGCGAGCCGATCGGCACCGGCCCCTACAAGATCGAGGACTGGCAGAACGGCACCAAGCTGACCCTCGCGGTCAACGACACCTACTGGGGCGACGCTCCCGCCTTCAAGAAGGCGGAGTACCAGTGGCGTGAGGAGGGCAGCGTACGCGCCGCCATGATCACCAACAACGAGGCTGACATCGCCACCGGCCTCGCGCCCGAGGACCTCTCCGGCGACGCCGCGGTCCGCTACCCGAACAACGAGACGACCGCGCTGCGGTCGACCGGGACGTACGCTCCGCTCGACGACATCCGGGTGCGCCAGGCGATCAACTACGCGATCGACCGCGAGTCCATCGTCGACAGCCTCTTCGAGGGCTACGCTGACGTCGCCTCCCAGCTGGTTCCCGAGGGCGTCGTGGGTCACAACCCGGACCTCGAGGCCTGGCCGTACGACCCGGAGAAGGCCAAGTCCCTCATCGCCGAGGCGAAGGCCGACGGCGTGCCGACCGACACCAAGATCCGGCTGATCTCCCGAAACGGCCTCTTCCCCAAGGTCGGCGAGACCGTCGAGGTCGTACAGAAGGCGCTCGAGGACATCGGTCTCAACGTCTCCATCGAGATGATGGACACCGCCGCGTCGGTCGAGTACCAGTCCCGCCCTTTCCCGAAGAACACCGGGCCGTACATCATCCTCGTCCAGCACGGCAACCAGGCCGGTGACGCCCAGTTCTCCGTCGACCAGTACATGCTCAGCGACGGCGCCCAGTCGACGTTCGGCACCCCGGAGTTCGACGCCCAGATCGGGGCCGCCGACAAGGCCGAGGGCGATGACCGTCAGGCCGCGTTCGCCGGCATCTTCGCCGACGAGCCCGAGAAGGTCTCGCAGTTCGCCTACATCGCGCACATGACCGGGATCATCGGCGAGTCGGAGAACGTCGAGTACGAGCCCAACTCGGCGACCGGCGACGAGATGCGCGTGACCGAGATGAAGCCGGCCAAGTGATCCCGGCCGCGACTCACCCAGGAGGTCATCGATGGTGACGTTCCTCCGCAAGCGAGCCCTCACCTCGCTGCTGCCGCTCGTCGTGGTGCTGCTCGGGGTGTTCTTCCTGGCCCGCCTCACCGGCGACCCGGCCAGCCTGTACCTGCCGGAGAACGCCACCGAGGCCCAGAAGGAGACCTTCCGCGAGGTCAACGGCCTCGACCTGCCGGTCTGGCAGCAGCTGATCGACTACCTCCAGGGCATCCTGCACCTCGACTTCGGCACCTCGCTGAGCACGGGTGAGTCCGCGGCCGCGATGGCGTTGCGGGCGTTCCCCGCGACGCTCCAGCTCGCGATCACCACCATGCTGATCGCGGTCGTCCTCGCCGTGGTGATCGGCTCGTGGGCGGCGTACCGTCCGAACTCGCTGGCCGACCGGTTCGCGTCGTTCCTCTCGATGACCGCCGCGAGCGTCCCCGACTTCTGGCTCGCCATCATGGGTGTCTGGGTCTTCGCCGTGATGCTCGGCGTGCTGCCGACCTCGGGTGTCGACGCCGGTCTGCTGTCGTGGGTCCTGCCTATTGCGACCCTGCTGCTGCGCCCCGTCGGCGTGCTCACCCAGGTGGTGCGGGGAGCGATGGTGGCGGCCCTGTCCGCGCCGTACGTCCGGCTGGCACGCAGCAAGGGTGCCGACAGCCGTCGCGTCGTCGCACACCACGCCCTGCGCAACGCCGCCGCCCCGGCGCTGACCGTGGCCGGCGACCTCGCGGTCGGGCTGGTCAACGGTGCTGTGGTCGTGGAGTCGATCTTCGGGTGGCCCGGCATCGGCAAGCTGATGATCGACTCGATCACCGGCCGCGACTTCGCCATCCTGCAGGCGGCCGTGCTGCTCACCGCGGTGACGATCTTCCTGCTCAACATCGCCATCGACATCTGCTACGCCCTGCTCGACGCCCGTGTGCGCGACAAGGCGATGGTGTGAGAGAGGAGAAC
>JALZDD010000979.1 GCA_030862715.1 Actinomycetota bacterium
GGCCGGAGGGCGACACCGACAAGGCCAAGGTGCTCGGCGGGCCGCTGTGGCAGCGGATCCCCGCGGTCGAGTCCGGTCAGGTCCACGACATCAACGACGACCTGCTCAGCGGCATCGGCATCCAGGCAGCCCAGCAGATCCTCGCCCAGTTCGAGAAGGAGCTCGGCTGAGCGACGGCGTGGACGCCGGTATCGAGTCGCACTGAGCTGCGCTCCATACTGGCGTCCATGCGGTTCGACGAACGCTATATCGCCCGGGTCACCCTCGACCCACGCCATGACACCGGCCGATATCCGTTCACCCTGCCGGTGGTCCGCGAGCTGGCCGGCGGGGAGGGGATCGACTTCGACGAACGGGTCACGTTCCTGGTCGGCGACAACGGCACCGGGAAGTCCACGATCATCGAGGCGATCGCGGTCGCCTCGGGGTTCAACGCCGAGGGCGGCTCCACGTCGTTCCGGTTCGCCACCCGCGCGAGCGAGTCGTCCCTCGCCGACTACGTCATGATCCAGCGCGGGCTCAAGCGGCCGCGTACCGGCTACTTCCTCCGCGCGGAGTCGTTCTACAACGTCGCCACCGAGATCGAGCGCCTCGACCTGGCCGAGCCGGAACCGCTCTTGCCCGCGTACGGCGGAACCTCGCCGCACGAGCGCTCCCACGGCGAGTCTTTCCTCGACCTGGTGATGCACCGGTTCAGGCCCGGTGGCCTCTACATCCTCGACGAACCCGAGGCCGCGCTCTCGGTGAAAGGCTGCCTGGCGCTGGTCGCGCGCATCATCGAGCTCGCCGACGAGAGATCCCAGTTCATCATCGCCACCCACTCCCCGGTCCTGCTCTCCGTGCCCGGCGCGAGGATCCTGCAGGTCGACGAGGACGGGCGTATCGCGCAGGTCTCCTACGACGACGCCGAACCGGTCAATCTGACTCGGCGGTTCCTCGCTGACCCGGCGAGATATCTGCGGTACGTCCTGGAGGACTAATGGCGTGGCCGCGGGGGTTCGCGGGCTGATGTCTTGTGCTTGGGTTCCAGCGTGGGTGGGGCCAATACGTTGTCTGGGTTGGGAGATTTCAAGACAGGGTGCCTGGGTGGGGTGCCATTTACCTGTCTTGCGGGCTTCCAGCAGCGGTCTGGGTTGGGTTTGGGATATCTGTCCCTGACTGGGTTCATTGGTTTTGGGTTGTGTGGTAGGCTCGGCGCAGGCGTAAACGTGAAGGCCGACCACCTCAGAATGAGGCGTGCCCTATCCATCCGAGACACAACGGGGGTGGGGTAATCCAGGGGAACCAGGGGCGTGAACGCTGAGCTGCGAGGGTAAGTAATAGCCCGTACTGCCGGGCCTCCGAGACCAGCGAACCAGAACACACCCGCACCAGCGGGTGTGGAGAGTTCGTACGTCGGGAGGTGACCGTGATGACCACACTGCAACAGCCCCAACACCCCGTGCTGGAGGCCGTGGTCGCGGTCACCACTTCCCTTGGCCAGGTCTCTGAAGCGAACCCGTCGTTCATGGCCACCGAGCAGAAGGCCGCCACCCTGCTCGAGATCGCCCGGGCCAAGGCCCAGCTGGCCGAGCTCGAACTGCGTGTGATCGCGGCCGCCGATGACGTGGCTGCTGAGAGTGCCGCCCGGGATGTGGCGGCCTGGTTGCATCACCACACCCACCAGCGCCCCGAGGCCCTGCGCGCCGACCTCCGGCTGGCGGAGGCGCTGGACCGTTCGTATGGGTTGGTCGCCGCGGCGATGCGTGCCGGTGCCTGCAACCCGGCCCAAGCCACAGTGATCGTCGCGGCCCTCGACGACCTCCCTGCTGATCTCGACCCCGAGATCAAGACCAAGGCCGAAGAAGCCCTGGTCGCCTACGCGACCCAGTTCGACCCCACCCAGCTGCGCCGTCTCGGGCGCCGGATCCTCGATGTCATCGCGCCCGAGATCGCCGAGGCCGAAGAAGCCAAGCGGCTCGCCGCCGAGGAAACCCACGCGAGGAAGAAGACCCGGCTGGCCATGCGCCGCCTCGGGGATGGCACCACCCGGATCTCCGCGGTCATCCCGGATGCGGCCGCGGACCGGCTGGCCACCACCCTGGAGGCGTTCGCCTCACCCCGCCGCGATGACGGCACCCGCACCGAGACCGGCGAGTACCTGCCCTACGACCGGCGCCTGGGCCGGGCGTTCTGCCAGCTGCTCGAGACCCTCGACCCACAGCGCCTGCCGATCCACGGCGGCGATGCGACCACCGTGATCGTGACCATCGACATCGACCAGCTCCACAACGAGGCCGGCATCGCCACCATCGTCGGTGGCAGCCCGATCACCGCGGCCCAGGTGCGGCGCCTGGCCTGCACCGCAGGCATCCTCCCGGCCGTTCTCGGTGGTGCCTCGGAGGTCCTCGACTTCGGCCGCAAGGAACGTTTCTTCACCGCCGCCCAACGCCGAGCCCTCCTGCTGCGCTCGGCGACGTGTGAGGCCGAGGGCTGCGACATCCCCGGCACCTGGGCCGAGGCCCACCACTGGATCGAATGGGCCCAAGGCGGCCTCACCGACCTCGACAACGCCGCCCTGCTCTGCTCCCATCACCACCACCGCGCCCACGACCTCGCGTACGTTCATGAGCGCCTCCCCAACGGCGACATCCGCTTCACAAGACGCACATAGATGGCGCTAGCCGCGGCCTTTGAGCCGCGAGCGAAGGACGAGCCTGGCCGCCGGTCCGAGATCCTCGATGACCTCGACAAGCGTGCCAAGCTGCTCGAGGGAGGCGAAGGCCGACTCGGCGCCAGGGCGGTCGACGCCGTCGTACATGAGCAGGCCGATGAACGCCGAGCTGATCGCGCGCGACAGCCCAGGTGCGTCCACCACACCCTCGACCGGACTCCCCTCCAGAGCCCGAGCGACCGCGGTCTCGATCTCCTCGTTCCACCGGCCCAACGCGTACCGCGCTGTCTCGGCCAGCGTCTTGTCACGCTGCGCACCCGCCAACAACTGGGCCATCACCGTGATGTTGCCTGCGGCTCGCTCCCGCTCATGGAGCCCCCGCCCGAGCTCGAGCAGCTCGCTCAGCGAGGTCACCTGCCCGAACTCTTCCCGGTAGGACGCCGCCGCCTCGTCCGACACCGCCCGGCACGCCTGGTCGACGAGGTCCACGACGGTTCCGAAGTGATAGAAGACCAGCGCCTGGTTGACCCCCGCCCGGTCGGCGACCGCTCGCGCCGAGAGCCCGGCGATCCCGTCCTCCTTGAGCAGGTCGGTCACCGCCAGCATCAGCTTGGCCTTGGTGGGGTTCATTCTGCGGCGGGCTCCTTGGTGACGAGCAGGTTGTAGCCGATCAGGACGAGACCGAGTATGCCGCCACCGATGAAGCCTACGAACGCGCAGAGCAAGGCAATCCACGGCCCGGTATGGATCCATCCTTCCGCCATCACGAATCGCGCGGCCGACACAAGCGTTCCTGCCAACGCGAAGTAGACGAAGGTCTCAGGAGTACGCAGCGCCCGGATCCGCGCACGGCGGGTGATCGCACAACCGAAGAGCCCCGTGATCAGAGCGGCGACGGCAGTCACGCCGACGAAGATCGCGAGATCCTCCGAAACATCCAGGCTCGCCCCCGAGAACATGACCTTGCTGAGCAGCACAAACGACAGTCCCGCAGCAACGATCGCCGGCCAGACCCGGTCCACGACCACCGAGCGCGGAAGCAGCGACGCAGGCGCCACCAGAACCGCGAACGGCAGACCCACGATCGCACCCATGACGGCTCCGGTCGCTCCGCCGAGGACCGTCCCAAGGGCAGGCACGAGAAGCGTCCCGAAGCCACCACCCACGACCAACCCGAGGACCACACCGAACAGCCATCCTCGGAGAAGCGCCCAGAAACAGATCCGCACTCGAACCACCACGTACGCCTCCTTCAACCCATTTGAGCGATTGCTCAAATTCAAGGTAGCGCATCTCTTGAGCGATCGCTCAAATAGGCCGTATCGTCGCTCACATGAAGATCGTCATCCCCGGTGGAACCGGCCAGGTCGGAGGCATCCTGCGGCGTGCCTGGAGCACTCGAGGGCACGAGGTCGTGGTGCTCTCGCGCCACCCCGAACAGCTCGAGGAAGGCGTACGTCATCAGGTCTGGGACGGCCGGACGATCGGTCGGTGGGCCGACGAGATCGACGGCGCGGACGTGGTGGTGAACCTCGCGGGCCGCTCGGTCAGCTGCCGCTACACCGAGGCCAACCTGAAGCAGATGATGGACTCGCGCGTCGAGTCGACCAAGGTCGTCGGGGAGGCGATCGCGAAGGCATCGGATCCCCCGCGCACGTGGCTGCAGATGAGCACCGCGACGATCTACGCTCACCGTTTCGACGCTCCCAACGACGAGGCGACCGGCATCATCGGCGGCAGCGAGCCCGACACCCCCGCCTACTGGGAGTTCTCGACGCGGATCGCCAAGAGCTGGGAGGCCGAGCAGGTCGCTGCGAAGACGCCGCACACCCGAAAGGTGGCGCTCCGCTCGGCGATGGTGATGAGCCCCGACAAGGGCGGCGTCCTCGACGTACTCCTCACCATGGCGCGCCTCGGCCTCGGCGGCCCCGTCGCCGGCGGCGACCAGTTCGTCTCCTGGATCCACGAGACCGACTTCGTACGCGCCTGCGATCTGCTCATCGAGCGCGACGACATCGCCGGACCGGTGAACCTGGCAGCACCAGGACCACTGCCCCAGCGCGACCTGATGCGCGCGCTGCGGAAGGAGGCCGGGGTGCCGATCGGGCTGCCTGCCACCCGCTGGATGGCGGAGATCGGGGCCTGGGCGCTGCGTACGGACACCGAGCTGCTCCTCAAGAGCCGTCGCGTCGCCCCAGGAAGGCTGCTCGAAGCGGGCTTCGAGTTCGAGTACGCCGAATGGACGGCCGCCGCCCACGACCTCGTCAGCCGGGCACGGCGGCGGGCGCGGCAGACAAACCAGTCGCATCGCCGAGCCCGATCGGCCACGATGAAAAGGTGACCCGCGCGACCTGGCAGCCCCTCCCCGACGACGCCGAGACCCTGAGACGGTTCTTCGGCAAGGACGGGCGGCTGCTGACGATCCCGTCGAAGCACGTCAAGAAGCTGGTGGTGCTCAACCAGCTCGCGCAGGCCTTCGAGCCGGGGAAGGTCTACCCCGAGCGGGAGGTCAACGAGATCCTGGGACGGTTCCACGACGACTTCGCCGCGCTGCGACGCTACCTCTACGAAGAGGGGTTCATGATGCGCGAGGACGGCTTCTACTGGCGCGACGGCGGGAGTGTCGACATCTGAGCGGCGTCGGCGCCACCCGATCGGGCATGATTCGCCCCATGACGATGCCGGACCAGTCGGGCCAGCCAGTGCCCGGACAGCCGCCCGTGGGGTGGATCGATCTGACGATCCAGGGCAGCCACATGACCTCGAACCTGATCGTGCCGACGGTGCTGCTCAACGGCCACCAGATGCCGACGCAGTACGGCCGGAACGTCTTCCCGGTGCCGCCGGGGCGCTGGAACGTCGACATGTACGCCCAGTGGACCTGGAAGTTCGGCAAGGCCTCAATGAGCTTCGACGTCGCCGAGGGCCAGACCGTTCCGGTCTTCTACGCCTCGCCGCTGACCGGGTTCAGCAAGGGTGCGATCGGCCACGAGAAGCAGCGCAAGCCGGGAGTTCTCGGATTCGTCCTCATGATGGTCGTCCTGCTCCTCTTCATCGTCGGCGTCGTCGCCCTGGGCGTGGTGTCGGGCTAGTTCCACCCGCAGGGACACGGGGCAGGACTGTCGGTGCTCACCGATACCGTCAGCCTTGTGACCACCACCGAATCACGCGGCCGAAGCGAAGCCCGGCGCAATGGCCAGGGCTACGCGGTCCTCGACGTCGAGACGACCGGGCTCGACCCCTACCGCGACCGCGTGATCCAGGTGGCGATCCGGCAGATCGCCGCCGACGGCACCGCCGAGTCTGAGTGGGAGACGCTGGTGAATCCGGGTGCCGGCATCGACCCGGGGCCGGTCGAGGTCCATGGCCTGACCAGCGCCGACCTCGCCGGCGCCCCGCTCTTCCGGGACGTCGCCCCCGCCATCGCCCAGCGTCTCGCCGGCCGGGTCTTCGTGGCCCACAACGCCCCCTTCGACTGGACGTTCGTGGCCGTGGAGTCGGACCGTGCCGGCGTACGCCTCGAGGTCTTGGAGTGGCTGTGCACGATGCGGTTCGCGAAGGCGCTCGCCCTGGAGGTGCCTGACAAGTCGCTGGCCACCGTCGCGGCCTACTACGCGGTCGAGCAGCTCAAGGCCCACGACGCCGGTGACGACACCCGAGTGGCCGCGGAGATCCTGCTGCGCGAGCTGGCCGACGCCGACCGGGTCGGTCTCACGCTCCCGCTGGTCGAGTGCAACACCTCGCGAGACCGGCTGAAGCGGACCGTACGCCGCTGGTACAGCCGCGTCCGGCGACCGCTTCACTGAGATCGTCCCAACATCCGGGACATCTTCCGCAGAAATGCAACCGGAGAACCCGGTTCGGACATCACTATGTCGTCGGCCCCGCGTTACTTGGAGTAACAGCAGGTTGAGGGCCCTGGTCCGAAGTGAGGCGATGAAGATGGTCATCCGGGGATTGATCGCCGGGGCGCTCGCCGCCCTGTTGGCAACGACGGTCGCGGCCTGCGCCGTGGAGCCGGCCGCCGCGCCGGGGTCCGAGGCGACGGCCTCACCGGCCGCGGGCTCTCCCTCGGCCAGCCCGTCGGCATCGCCCAGCACCACGCCGACACCGTCGCCCAGCGCGAAGCCGAAGCCAGAGCCGAAGCCGTCCCCGACCTCGGGACCGCGGCTCTCCGGCAAGGGTGACAGCGGCGACGACGTACGTGACCTGCAGGCGCGCCTGAAGCAGATCGGCTGGTTCAACGCGGGCGTGACCGGATTCTACGGCAACGTCACCACCGAGGCCGTCTCCGGTTTTCAGGGCAAGCGCGGCATCGCGGTCACCGGCTTCGTGGACCAGACCACGCTCGACCGGCTCCACGCGATGACCCGCGAGCCGACCGAGGCAGAGCTGACCAACGCGCCGCCGCCGGTGCCGAGCGGCAAGCTCGACCCGCGCTGCCTGACCGGCCGGGTGATGTGCATCGACAAGTCCACCTCGGTGCTGCGCTGGGTCGTCGGCGGGACCGTGCAGATGAGCGTCGAGGTGCGGTTCGGCTCGCAGGAGCTGCCCACCCGCGAAGGCCAGTTCTCGGTCTTCGCCAAGAGCCGCGACCACGTCTCTTCCATCTACAAGACCCCGATGCCGTTCGCGATGTTCTTCTCCGGCGGCCAAGCGGTCCACTACTCCCCCGACTTCGCCGCCAACGGCTACAACGGCGCCTCCCACGGCTGCGTGAACGTGCGCGACTACGGCGCCATCACCTCGCTCTACGAGCAGGTCAACATCGGCGACGGGGTTGTCATCTACTGGTCCTGAGCACCGCCGCGGGCTGACGTCCGGCCCTCGGGCACGATTGAGGAGGCGTGCGTCCGGAGTCTTAGGCTTGAGCCATGAAGGCGCTGCTCCTGGAGAACATCCATCCCGTCGCTGTCGAGAACC
Organism: Actinomycetota bacterium; assembly: GCA_030862715.1. The sequence continues at coordinate 7,577 of JALZDD010000979.1, forward strand.
TCGAGAAGGCCGGCTTCGAGGTCGAGCTGCGCAGCAAGTCTCTCTCCGAGGACGAGCTGGTGGCCGACCTTCCGGGCGTGACGCTGCTCGGCATCCGGTCCAACACCCACATCACCCCGCGAGTGCTGGACGCGGCCACCGACCTCAAGGCGATCGGCTGCTTCTGCATCGGCACCAACCAGGTCGACCTGGTCGGCGCTGCCGAGCGCGGCGTGGCCGTCTTCAACGCCCCCTACTCCAACACCCGCTCGGTCGTCGAGCTGGTCATCGGCTACATCATCTCCCTGGCGCGACGACTGCCGGAGAAGACCGAGAAGATGCACGCCGGCGTCTGGGACAAGTCCGCGAAGGGCTCCCACGAGATCCGCGGCCGCACGTTGGGCATCGTGGGCTACGGCAACATCGGCACCCAGCTGTCCAACATCGCCGAGGC
>JALZDD010000201.1 GCA_030862715.1 Actinomycetota bacterium
CGGCCGGCGAAGAGGAAGAGACCGTCGAGCTCGCCCGCGCGACCGAGACCGAGAAGCAGTCACAGCTCACCCGTCTCCGCGACTTCCAGACCCGCCACCACGACGAGGCCACCGCCGCCATCGCAAAGCTCAAGCAAGCCGCCACCTCAGGCGACAACGTCTTCGCCGTCCTCATGGAGGCCGCACGCGTCTGCTCGCTCGGCCAGATCACAGAAGCGTTCTTCGAGGTCGGCGGACAGTACCGCCGCAACGTCTGATCACCGCTCCCACCCTGAGCGAATTGGCGTCACACTCGTGACAGCTTCCATGGCTCCCGTGCATCGCAGCATCCGTGCCGCGACGTACGAGAGCCGTTCGCATCTGCACCACCGATTGCGGACCTCGCGCAGTGCGACCTTCCAGAGAGCCGGTGCACTGACCCGTCAGCCCTTCGTGGTCAACGCACACGAACCCAGCCTCCGTAGTGGCATCTCGAGTCCACTGTTTCGAGGAGCTGCTCCCGGCGTGAGACACGTCGGCGGTCGCGTACTCGATGTCGGTGAAGCTGAGCTGATCGGTCTCCGCGCCCCAATCATTTCGTGGCCTCGCTCAAGGAATCCAGACGCCGGCCCGGACCCGAAAGGATCAGTACATCCCGGGGTGCGGCGCCGCGGAGGACGGGCAGATTATGGCCATCGCTGGTTACCGCCGAAGACAAGGCTTGACCTGCGCAAACACACTCGCCGGCTGGCCGGTGGTTGTTGGCGAGAGCCGGTCGCGGCTGGACTTCTTGCGGACCATTTGCGGACTGCCGACCGTATCGGACGCTGCGGCTGCTGCGGCATGGAAGGCAGCTGATCTGGCCGTCGCTTGGGGCGCCCGACCGCACATCATCAGCGCCTACGGCCGGTTCGAAGCAGAGACCTTTGACGCGGGCAGCGACCATCTCGTCATCAGCAATGAAACAGATGCCGAGAGGATCGCGGCTGAGGTGGCAGACGAGCTGCGCAGCTCCCATCCGGGCCTGAACGTCACGTCCGCGGCGTCCCCCGTCAAGCCCGGCGAAGCCCTGGTTCGCGAGGCGGACACGCTCGGCGCCGACCTCATCGTGGTGGGCATGGGCGATCGAGCCCATCTGGGTCCAGTTCGAGGCCCTTCTTCCCCCACATCTCGAGACACATCCCTGGGGCTGTCACAACCCACGCATCCCAGACCGGATCGTGTTCGACAAGCTCGCCGCGAAACTGGTCTTCGGCGGCAGCTACGCCAAACACGCTGACACGACCTGTTCAGCAACCACGATCAGGAACCACCGTGACGAGTGGATCGCGACGAGGACCTTGAACAAGCTCGAGCAGATCGTGCTGGCTGTCTACGACCAGATCGTCGGCCTCGACCTGGCCGATGTGACCGTCGATGCCCAGATTACCAAGGCCCCATGCGGCGGCGAAGCAACCGGGAAATCACCGGTTGACCGGGGGAAACTCGGAATCAAGTGGTCGCGCCTCACCGACGATAACGGCGTCCCACTGGGATGCGTGGTCGCCGCCGCGAACCGCAACGACTCCCCACTACTCCGGCCGACCTTGGGGAAACTGGGGCGCTTTGAGCTCGCCCTGCCCGACGCGATTCGGGTCCACCTCGACGCAGGCTACGACTCCAAGACGACCCGACAACTCCTCGACGAACTCGGCTGCGACTGGCACATCCAGCCCAAAGGCGAGGTCATCGCGATCAACCACATCCGCCGATGGGTCGTCGAACGCACCAACTCCTGGTACAGCCGCGGGTTCAATTTCACCGCCATCTGCACCGAACGACGCGTGGCGGTCATCAACGCTCTCCTCGCGCTGATGACCGCGATCATCCTCATCCGCCAACTCATCCGCGAAGCCTGGACCACCCACCGCTGGGACGCCCGACCACGCCGTCGCCCATGACCGTTGGCCCTCTACCTGCGCGACCTCTAAGCGGTAGTCGACACTGACGGCTAGCTGTACTGATCACGGACGTTAGGTACGGCGTGCCTGCTGGACGATGACGAAGACCTCCGGGTGAGGTGTGAAGCGACCAAGCATTCACTCGCTCACGAAACTCCGGAGGTCTTCGTGTCCCACGCTAACGCCCAACTAACTCCCGCGGGTCGTCTGCGTCTGGCCCAGCTTGTCGTGGACAAGGGCTGGACGCTGCGCCGTGCCGCTGAACGCTGGAACTGCTCGGTGACGACCGCGAGGCGGTGGGCCGACCGGTACCGGGTCCATGGCCGCGATGGCATGGTCGACCGGTCCTCGCGACCGAACACCTCACCGCGGCGCACCCTGGCCCGGGTCGAGCGACGAGTGCTCGGGCTGCGGGTCTCACGCCGCTGGGGACCAGCCCGAATCGCCTACCGGCTGCGGCTGCCGGTCTCGACGGTGCACAAGATCCTGTGCCGCTACGGTTGCCCGCCATTGGCCTGGACCGACCCCGCGACCGGGGTCCGGATCAAGTGGGCCCGCAAGAAGGTCCGCTCCTACGTGCATGACGCGCCCGGCGACCTGGTCCACGTCGACATCAAGAAACTCGGCCGGATCCCCGACGGCGGCGGCTGGCGTTTCCTCGGTCGCGCCGAAGGCAAGCGGGACAGCCGCCCGAGGCATGGGCTACTGGTACGTCCACAACGCGGTCGACGATTGCTCGCGCCTGGGCTACAGCGAGCTCCTCACCGATGAGAAGAAGGAGACAGCGGCCGCGTTCTGGGAACGCGCCAACGCCTACTTCGAGACAGCCGGGATCGTCGTGAAACGCGTTCTCACCGACAACGGCGCCTGCTACCGCAGCAAGCTATTCGCCCACGCCCTCGGCAAGAACATCAAGCACAAACGCACCCGGCCGTACCGGCCCCAGACCAACGGGAAGGTCGGACGGTTCAACCGCACCATGGCCGAGGAATGGGCCTACGCCCAGCCCTACGCCTCAGAGTCCGAACGCGCCGCACTCTTCAACGACTGGCTCCACACCTACAATCACCACCGCGGTCACACCGCACTCGGCGGCAAGTCACCAGCCGACCTCGTACCCAACCTGTGTGGACAGAACAGCTAGCGTACGCGCAGCAGTGGCTAGGGTCGTCACGATCCGACGGCTGCTCTCGGGAGACCCCTGTGTGTACCCGCCACCGTGGAGGTAGAGGACAACGCCCGCTTCCGACGAGACGCCGTCGGGACGAGTCCACTCCACCGGCACGCCGGCGACGGCATCTCGGACGACCTCAGCGCCCAGCACCTCAGGGAAGCTCGTCAGATGCGCCTTCTCGAACTGCCGCAATACTTCGATGGACAGCGGTCCCGCGTAGTGGGCCTGGGCGATCGCATCCCTGATCTGCTCGCGCACCTCGCTCATCTGTCGGCTGACCATGTCGGCTCCCCTGGATGGTGGTGGCCAGCCGGGGCCCTGCGCCTGCTCAGCCGACATCCGCGTTCGCCGAGGCCTTGAAGAAGGACGACGGATCGATCCTGATGTCCTCTGGCCCGAAGGAGGTCGCCGCGGACTCGTCACGCCACGCCTCGACGTCCACCATCACGTCACGGTGATGGTTTTCTAGCGTCGCCATGGCGTCCGAGCCGACCAGCAGGTGCAGCGGTGGGTTCTCGGATGCGGCGACCTCGACGAGCAAGCGCGCCAGACGATGCGGATCACCGGCCTGCTGGTGGTTGACACCGGTGGTGAACTGCTTGATCATCGCGCGGTGCTCGTCGTAGGCAGCCAGTGCGCGAGCAGGTTCATTCGTCATCGACGAACCGTCGAGAAAGTCGGTGCGGAAGAGCCCCGGCGCGACATTGGTGGGCTTGATCCCGAACCTGCCGACTTCGAACGAGAGAGATTCCGTGAATGCCTTCGCCGCGGCCTTGACCGAGTGATAGAGCGCAGGCCCGCGTCCGTCATTGCCCGCCGACGACGTGATGTTGAGAATGCGGCCACAGCCTTGCCTTCGCATCACTGGCAGCACGGCACGGGTAACGCGCATCAGGCCGAAGAGATTGGTCTCGTAGGTGCGCATGACCTGGGCGTCGTCGGACTCCTCCAGTGCGGTGAGGTCACCGAAACCCGCGTTGTTGACCAGGACGTCTATTCGCCCGAAACGTGTCAAGATCTCTTGCACGACCGTCTCATAAGTTCCTTCACTGTGGGACGCGACATCCAGCGCCAGGGCAAGGAATCGGGCGTTCCCCCCGTGGTCCATGTCGGCGGTGACACTGCGACTCGTAGCAACGACGGAGTGGCCAGCCCCCAGCGCTTGCCGAGCGATCGCCTTGCCCAGACCGCGAGATGCGCCGGTGATCAGCCAGACCTGCTCAATGCTCATTCGCATTCCTTCCGTCGGTGCATGCCGCGAACCTCGTGAACCATACCTCGTGAAACGACCTCGCCTCCCCGAGCGTCGGCGGTGCGCGGGGAGGAAGATCGAGGCCGAGAATTGGTCGGCTTCAAACTACTCGGTGTGGGTCGCCGCCAAGATCAGGTCGAGGATCTCTGGGTCGACGCCCGGGGGAAGCTCCATGATAGGAAGCAGCTTGAGGGCGTCGAGGGCCCTCGGGATGTCATCCTCGTAGATCGGCAGGATGTGTGCACCCAGGATCGTCGTCGCGCCGAGCTCGGCGAACGCGTCGACCTCTGCCTCGAACTGCTTTCGGTCGACCATCTTCAACCAAGGAGCCAGCAGGCCGTGCGCGAAGATCGCCATGCCGTCTGGCCAGTGGTCGCCGAGGTCCGAGAAGCTACGAGCGAAGTCCTCGGACTCGGGGCCACCTGGCACGGTCGTCGAGAGGCAGTCACCGACGAAGGCCACACCGGTCTTGCTGTCGAGGATGCCACGAGTGCCGGGGAGGTCGTACACCGGCGGTCGGTAGGTGGTGATCGTTCGGTCCGACATCTCGAACGGCACACCGTCGTGGATCCACTCGACACGTTCAACCGTGAGGTCGTACTGGCTGTAGAGACGTCCCATCATTCCCGGCGTAGTGAGGAACTTCGCGTTCGGACAGAGCCTCAGGACCTCGGGAAGGTTCCCCGTATGGTCGTAATCATCGTGCGTGACAAACACCCAGCGGACTCGCTCCGGATCGACAATTCTGAAGGTGTCCTCCAGCCACGCCTCGCGGTTTCGGCGCGACCCGGTCTCGACGAGAATGGGCTCCTCGCCGTCGAGAATGGCCGAGTTGATGAAGATGGACAGCGGCTGCGCTAGTGAGTGGTGGAGTTCGTGGACGAGGTGGACGCCCGGCATCACCTCAGTGGGATCCCGGTGCCAGGTGGGCGGGCCGAGCACGCGCCCCAGCTGCATGTGCGATGGGAGGTCACTACGGTGGTCGTGCGTGTCGATGACGATCTCCTATGAGGTCAGAATGTTCGGCGGCTCCTCTGATATGGAGCGCGCCAGGGGATACGATTGCATGCTAAATAGCATGACACCCTAAGTCAAGAGTCGCCGCCAGCGCCAACTGACGGTCGTTCAGGAGACGCCCCCGCAGATCAGGTGGATGGCCCGGTCGTCGGGGACCTCGTTGTCGATCTTGGTGAGGAACTTCTTGAACTCGGTAGCGCGGTGACGGCGGTGCAGCTTGGTGATCGCGGTGCCGTCGGCGACGTTGAGCGCGGCGAACAGCGTGGTGGTGCCGTGCCGGATGTAGTTGTGGGTGCGGCCCTCAGGCATCCCCGGCAACATCGGCAGGGCCAGCTGAGACCGCTGTAACGCCTGCATCTGGGACTTCTCGTCCACGCACCGCACGACCGCTGCCTGGGGCGGGTTCAGATACAGCCCGACGACGTCGTACAGCTTGTCGATGAACAGCGGGTCGGTGGAGAACTTGAGTGATCCACCTTGTGCGGCTTGAGATCGAATCTGCGCCAGCTCTCACCGATCGTCGTCTTCGACAACCCGGTCCGCTCGGCCATCTTCGCTCGGCTCCAGTGGGTTGCGTTGGGTGGCGTGGACTCCAACGTCGCCACGATCACGTGTCGACATCAGCCGCGGCAAAGCCCTCCAATGGGCCAAACTCGCCGCCCGGGACTGGAGCGACTACGTCACCCACCGACCGCGCCGACGACCCGAATAATTCCCGCGCAGAGCAACGTACGTCCGCCAGTAAGACCGTGGCGGGTCGCAGCGAATGCGATCACCCTGCAGTAGGAGGCCCGATCATCGCCCGAGGTAGAACAGACGAGCGCACTACCGGGCTCGCGACTGCTGACTCCGGGAGCATGGATCTGACCTTGCACGAATACACGTTGCCCCCGACTTGCGTCTGGGCGTGCAACTGGCAGGGATAGGAACTCAGGTAGTCGGCGCGTCCGATCGTCGAGGGCGTGAACGGCTCGAGACACGCTCCCCCACCCTGGGCCACAACAGCGTTCCGAGACGCTGCGCGCACCCGCGACCTTCCGTCCACGGCGCTCAGACTGGCGTTCGCTCACCCAGTTTCCCATGCATCCCCGGCGGAAAGCAGCCTCTGACGGCACACGGGTTCAACTCGGCATCGACTGACCACCGCCAGGTTCAACGATGGTGGACACGCGCTCCCAATGCGAACGTCGGCATCCCGACCGGGAGAGTCTCAGGACTGGTCTTGGTTGATGTCAATGTGCACCGCACCGGGGATGGATTCCGCAACTTCGCCCGGGTCACAGAGAGGGGCTCACCGAACGGTGGGCGTGGATGGTGCGTATACCTTCAGGCGGCATGCACGCCTACTTCGCAGCGACCCCAGGCATCGAGCGGCGCTGCTGGTCGATCCTCGCAAGGCACGTCGACTTTCGCAGCGATGGCGGCTACGTCGTCGCGCCACCCTCGATGACACGGGCTCGGACCGCAGGGCCAGACCGTAATCGCTAATCAGTTTCGGCCCCTCCGCCGGCGCGTCGAAGAGCGTCTTGCGACTTGGGTCGCGCGGCGGCCCGAGGGCGCCCGCAATGGCGGCCTGTTCTGACATCCATGTACTCCCATGAGAAGAACCCCTGGCGACCGTCACCATTGGATCACTCAGAATCGATGTCTGGTCACTACCAAGACCGCCGCGACGAAGACGGCGGAGCCCGTCGTGCGTACGGATACCGCATCGCCGACAACGACTGCACCCACACTGCGTGCGAACGCATCGACCTCATGTCCAGGTAGGATGCGACATCGATGTCCACGCTGCTCTGTCGACCCTGATCACCTTCATGGCCGCCGCAGGCGAGGGTTCTCAGCACGCCCGTGACCAATCGACGCACCGGTCCGGGAGCATGCGCATGTTTTCCTATCTGGGTCAGCGAGGCTACGTACATGCACTCGATGAAACAGGGCCACCCTTCCGGGCCCCATCTACATCACCTGTCTCAAGCAAGATTCTCCGTACCCGGGTCGTCGTCCCGATAGTCAGCCAGATCTCTCTCGATCTGGCCCGGAGTCCAGGACCGCCAAAAGTCGGCTGGCGAACCCGGCGGACCGAAGGCGCGCCCGCGGTATAGACCGAGCCGGCCGCGAAGAGACCGGCCGCGACGGTCCGCGCCCCCTCTTTCTTGGGTAAAGAGACGATCAGTGCAGCAGCGCGCGGACCAGGCGCTCGGCGACGTCCGGGGCGGGCTCGGTGCGCTCGAGGGAGTGGAGCACGAACCCGCCGACCAGGGCGCGTACGAACTCCTTGACCGGCAGGTCAGCGGGCAGCTGGCCGGCCGCGACGGCGGCCTCG
>JALZDD010001033.1 GCA_030862715.1 Actinomycetota bacterium
GGCTGGCCGAGCTTGAGGTAGCCGAGGCCGACGTCGGACATCCGCTCGAGGATCTTGGCGGCCGCGGGGACCTTCGACTCACCCTCGGAGAAGAAGGCGTGCGCCTTGGCGACCGAGAGGTCGAGCACCTCGGCGATGTTGAGCCCGCCGAGACGGTATTCGAGCACCAGCGCCTGGAACCGCTTGCCACCGCAGTCCTCACAGGGCGAGGCGACGGTCTCCATGAACCCGAGCTCGGTGTAGATCATCCCGTTGCCCTTGCAGGTCGGGCACGCGCCCTCGGAGTTGGCCGAGAAGAGTGCCGGCTTGACCGCGTTGGCCTTCGCGAACGCCTTGCGGATCGGCTCGAGAAGACCCGTGTACGTCGCCGGGTTGCTGCGCCGCGATCCCTTGATCGCGCTCTGGTCGACGAACTCCACGTCGGCACTGGCGGGAATGGAGCCGTGGATCAGCGACGACTTGCCCGACCCGGCCACGCCGGTGACGACCGTCAGCACACCGAGCGGCACATTCACGTCGACGTTGCGCAGGTTGTGGGACGTCGCTCCGCGGATCTCCAGGTGCCCCTTCGGGGTGCGGACGGTGTCCTTCAGCGACGCGCGGTGCCCGAGGTGACGCCCGGTCAGCGTGTCGGCCTGGGCGAGCCCCTCGAAGGTCCCCTCGAAGCAGATCGTGCCGCCGTCGCTGCCGGCCCCCGGACCGAGGTCGACGACGTGGTCGGCGATCGCGATGGTCTCCGGCTTGTGCTCGACGACCAGGACGGTGTTGCCCTTGTCGCGCAGGTCGAGGAGCAGCTTGTTCATCCGCTGGATGTCGTGCGGGTGCAGCCCGACGGTCGGCTCGTCGAAGACATAGGTGACATCGGTCAGCGCGGAGCCGAGATGGCGGACCATCTTCGTACGCTGCGCCTCACCGCCGCTCAGGGTCCCCGACGGCCGGTCGAGGGAGAGATAGCCGAGACCGATCTCGACGAACGAGTCGAACAGGTGCAGCAGCCCCGCGACCAGCGGTGCCACGCCCGGGTCGTCGATGCTCCGCAGCCATTCCGCGGCATCGGTGACCTGCATCGCGCACACGTCCGCGATCGACATGCCGCGGATCTTCGAGGAGAGCGCCGACTCGTTGAGCCGGGTCCCACCGCAGGCCGGGCACGGCTTGAAGACGGCTGCCGCCTGCACGAACTTCTTGATGTGGGGCTGCAGTGCCTCGACGTCCTTGCTGAACATCGACTTGCGAATCTTCGGGATCAGGCCCTCGTAGGTCATGTTGATGCCCTCGAGCTTGATCTTGCGCGGCTCGGCGTAGAGCAGGTCCTGACGCTGCTCCTCGGTCATCTCCTTGATCGGGACGTCCTCCGGAACGACCACCTTGTAGGCCGCCACCATCCACCCGTCGGCGGTGTAGCCGGGCACCAGGATCGCCCCATCGACCAGCGACTTCGACTCGTCGATGATGACCGCGAGGTCGAGATCGGAGATCGTCCCACGGCCCTCGCACTCGGCACACATGCCGCCGAGGTAGACCGCGTCCTTGACGATCGTCTTCTCGCCGTTGGGCCCGGTCATCACGCCGCTAGCGCGGGTGGTGGGGATGTTGAAGGAGAACGCGGTCGGACCGCCGATGTACGGATCTCCGAGCCGGCTGAACAGCGAGCGCAGCATCGCGTAGGCGTCGGTGACCGTGCCGAGGGTCGAGCGCGGGTTGGCGCCGAGCCGCTCCTGGTCGACCAGGATGGCGGTGGTCAGCCCCTCCATCGCGTCGACCTCGGGTCGCGGCAGGCTGGGCATGAACCCCTGGATGAAGGTCGAGTACGTCTCGTCGATCAGCCGCCGCGACTCCGCAGCGATGGTGCCGAAGACCAGCGACGACTTCCCCGACCCCGACACCCCGGTGAACACCGAGAGCCGCCGCTTGGGGATCTCGACCGAGACGTCCTTGAGGTTGTTCTGCCGGGCCCCTTGGACTCGGATCAGGTCGTGATTGTCTGCGCTGTGCTCGCTCATGCTGCTCAGGCTAGATCGTGACCCGGTCGGCGCGCCTCCGGATTCGTCGTGTCCCACTGGCCTCACCTCGGCTGCAGACGGATCAGCGGGTAGACCCGGTCGGACTTCGCCTGATACTTGGCGATCTGCGGCGAGGACTCCGCCACGATCTGCCAGACCCGCTCACGCTCCGCGCCCTCGAGGCCCTCGGGCGTGGCGGAGACCGGCGGGTCACCCGGAAGCTCGTACGCAGCCTGGTCGGGCTCTGCGAAGAGGTTGGTGTGCCAGTCCGGGTGACGAGCGCCGCCACCAGAGGCGACGATGACCCGGCCACCGGACCCGTCGTCGAACCAGGCCAGCGGCGTCTCGCGACGCTCGCCACTGCGCCGGCCGACCGTGTGCAGAACGAGGACGTCCATCCCCCAGAACTTGCCCTTTCCGTCACGCACCTTGCGGATCAGTCGAGCGTTGGCGCGGTGCTGCATCCAGCGTGAGAACCTCCCGGGCGTACCGGGCTTCTTCGTCTCTGTCTGTGTCATCGGTCTTCTCTCGATCTCGAATGTCTCGTGGCGGCATGAATCCGGCGCTGCACACGACTCGTCCTACTTGACCTGCTGCAGCCGGATGGTGTTGCCAGCCGGATCCCGGAAGGCGCAGTCGCGCTGGCCCCAGTCCTGGTCGGTCGGCTCCTGCATGACCTCGGCGCCGCTCTTGTCCAGCGATCCCTGGATCTGTGCGAAGGCGGCATCGACGTCCGGTGTGGCGAGCATGATCGAGGCGAAGGTGCCCTTCGCCATCATCTCGAGGACGACCTTGCTCTCCTCCTCGGTGACGGCGGGGTCGGCGTTCGGCGGGTAGAGAACGATGTTGGAGTCAGGACGTCCGACGGGGCCGAGCGTGAGCCAACGCATGTTCTCGTAGCCGACGTCCTTGCGCAGCTCGAAGCCGAGCGTGTCGCGGTAGAAGGTCAGCGAGGCCTCAGGGTCGGTGTGCGGAAGAAAGGTGACGTGAATGTTGATGTCCATGACCCTTA
>JALZDD010001047.1 GCA_030862715.1 Actinomycetota bacterium
GCATCGCCCACTGCCTCCAGACCATCGTCGATCTTCTCGCGGGTCTCATCCAGCACCCATTGCTCGCAAGCGTTTCGGCACCAAGGCCAACAAACGACGCCCGCCGCAGCCGCTAGGCCGCGACTGCAATGGCTGGTGCCGGCACCGTTCAGCGCGGCACCACCGACGACGGCGGCCGCGCCGAGAGCACCGCCAGCTACACCGGCAGCCACGAAGTTCGGTGTCGTGGAGCACGCCATAAAGAAGGCGCCGGCCAACGAGGAGTTCTACATCGAGTCCAGCTGTGGTGATCCGGACGGCAGCGAAATCGCATTCTTCGGTGGCAGCGTGACCACCCGGTAGCGACGACCGGCGACCCTCCGACAGGGGAACAACGAGCAGCGGAAGGCGTACGGCACATGTCGAGAGGGCCGTACCTGAAACCCGGTACGCGCCCGAACCGGACTGCTCAGGTGAACGTGGCCGGGCGATGGTGGAGCGATGGATGCATCGCAGCAGACGGCGGACGAAGTTGCTGAGCGGCTCTTCGGGTCGCTCCTCGGCACGGTCGAGATTGTCTCGGTCTTCATCGGGGACCGGCTCGGGTGGTATCGCTCGCTGGCTGATGAGGGGCCGGCGAGTGCGGTCGAGCTCGCGGGGCGTACGGGGACACAGGTGCGGTACGCACGGGAGTGGCTCGAGCAGCAGGCGGTGGTGGGGCTGTTGGTGGTCGACAAGGACGGCGAGCCTGACGATCGCCGGTTCGCGATTCCGGCCAGTACGGCGGAGGTGATGACCGACTCGACCAGCTTGGCCTATCTGGCGCCGATGAGTCGGATGTTCGGGGCGGTCGGGCCGGCGCTGTCTCGGCTGCTCGAGGCGTATCGGAATGGGGGTGGGGTCAGCTGGGACGAGCTCGGCGATGACGCTCGGGAGTCCCAGGCCGACGTGAACCGTCCGTGGTACGAGCAGCAGCTTGGTCCGGCGCTGGCCGGTGTGCCCGCCGTCCACGACGCTCTCTCCGCTCCAACCTGTCGGATTCTCGACGTGGGTTGCGGTGGGGGCTGGTCGAGCATCGCCTTGGCTCGGGCCTACCCCGAGGCCACCGTGCTCGGTATCGACATCGACCAGGCGTCGGTCGACATGGCTGTGGTGAACGCCCGCGAGGCGGGGGTCGAGGATCGGGTGCGGTTCGTGTGCCAGGACGCGGCCACCCTAGAGGAGGGGACGGTCGACGTGGCCTTCGCCTTCGAGTGCGTGCATGACATGCCTCGGCCGGTCGAGGTGCTCAGCGCGGTCCGGAGGACGCTCGCGCCCGGTGGGTCCCTGGTGGTGATGGACGAGGCCGTGGCGGACAGCTTCGCTCCGGACGGCGACGAGCTGGAGCGGATGATGTACGGGTTCAGCCTCCTGGTGTGCCTGCCGGACGGTCTCTCATCGCCCCCTAGTGTCGGGACCGGAACGGTGATGCGCCCCTCGACGTTGCAGGGCTACGGCGAGGCTGCAGGCTTCAGCGGGTTCGAGGTCCTCCCGATCGAGGATTTCGGGTTCTTTCGCTTCTACCGGCTGTCCTGATCCCGCCCACGCGGTTCCACAGCTGGGCCTTTCGCCGCGGCGTACCGTGGGTTCCCTGAACCGGACCTGCTCGAGGCGGCCTATGAACCCGACATCACCCCGGAGCGCCGCCGTGGCACTCACCGCTCTCGGTGTACTCGTGCTCGCTGGGTGCGCCACTCCGGACGGCGATGTCGACGAGCCGGCCACGGCCACGTCGGCAAGTCCGCCACCGTCGTCGCCCCCAACTTCTTCGATGGCGCCGCCCGCACCGTCGGCCACCGAGACCACGCCGCTGTCCTCCGACGGCCGGCCGATGCGCGGGGAACTGTCCATCCCCGCGATCGGGCTGACCGACCTCGAGGTCGTGCCCTACCGCGGTTGGACCGACGATGCTCCCGGGACCGAGATCCAGAACGGCGGCGTCGCGGCCAGTCCGTACGGCCCTCGCGGCGGCACCGGGCCGGGTGGGATCGGCAACTACCAGGTGACCGCGCACCGCCTCTCCTCCACGCAGGCGTTCCTCAGGCTGCCCGAGCTTCAACCGGGCGACCGGGTCCGGGTGCGCACCGAGGAGGCGACGTACGTCTATCGCATCACCCGCACTCGGGAGACGTCGTTCCGGTCGGCGGCGTCGCTGCGTGCGCAGCGCGCCGCCGTCCCCGGCAAACCCGGCCAGGAGCCCACCCGCGCGATGATCACGTTGTCGACCTGCGCCACTCCTGAGGACCACGCTGCCGGCAACTACTGGTC
>JALZDD010000054.1 GCA_030862715.1 Actinomycetota bacterium
TCAAAGGCCGGGTCGTTGACGTAGGTCCGCTTTCCGTTCGCTGTACGTTTTTGTAAAAGGAGGGGCATGTCTGCGATCAAACGCGTGACGAACACGTCGGAGGCCGAGGCGCTGGCGGCGTTGCTCAACGGCGACTCCCGCACGAAGCCGACCGTGGTGGTGACGGTCGCGTCAGGACACACCGAGCCCTACGCCGACGTGGAGCGGATCGCGGCCGAGATCGGCGACCTCGCCGACCTCTACCTGGTCACGACCGGCGGCCACACCTGGGCCTTCTCCAACAAGATGACGCCAGGCACCCAGGTCTACGGCGGCGCCGGGCGCGTCTACCCGGTCGGCCTGGGATGGAACATCGATCTGAAGCAGGCCCCGCTGCGGTTCGCGTGGAGCAAGTCCGAGGGCCCCAAGCTCACCGGGCAGCTCATCGACGACGCCCTCGACATGGCCGCGGCGGCCGGCCTCTTCGACAGCGCCCGCACGGCCTCCACCCGTGAGCGCCGCGCCGGCACCGTGCGCTCGATCATGAGCGAGCGGGCGCTGGTCGACCTCGTTGGTGGCGACATGGCCTCGATCCCGCCCCAGCTCGCCCAGGCCGGCGTACCGATCGAGCGCGTCCTCGCCCCTGGGATGCACGTCGACGGCGTACTGGAGAAGAAGTCACGCTGGCTCGACATCCGGGAGAGCCGCCCCACCGCCGAAGAGGCGTTGAAGACGTACGCCGTCGGGGACGTCGTCCCCGCCGAGGTCCGCTCCGTGCTGGCCGGCTCGGCCGACCTGCGCCTGCATCCCGACGTCACCGTCGAGCTCTTCCGCTCCGATGTGACCGGCGACCCCGACGACGACCTCTCGGCGCTCCTCACCCCCGGCGAGGTCGTGCTCGCGCGGGTCGTCGCCACCGGGCCGAAGTGGCGGCTGTCGCTGCGCGAGGTCCGCGAGCACGACACGGCACGCGAGGCCCTCGCCCTGTACGCCGGTGGCCCGCCCTGGCTCGACCCGGATGCGCCGCCGCCTGCGGTCGTCGAGCATGTCGAGACCGAGCCGTCGCCTCCAGAGGTCGCTCATGTGGCCGAGCCGGTCGAGCCCATCCCCGAGGCCCCGCCCAAGCCGGCGATGCCGACCCCCGCGATGATGCCGCGCCGCAAGGGCGAGCCGGTCCGCGCGGTCCGGCCGGCGCCTGTGCCCTCGCCCGAGCCCGCGCCGGAGAAGGAGCACCCGCCGGCGAAGAAGGCCGCGGTGCAGTCGATGTCGCTGCAGGTCACCGCGATCAAGGCCGAGAAGGCCCATCTCGAGGCCGAGCTGGCCGAGCTCCGCGACCAGGTCTCCGGGCTGCGCAACGAGCGCGTGCAGTTCGCCAAGGATCTCGCCCGCGCGGCGCGTCAGGTCGAGACCCGCGACGCCGAGCTGGCCCGGATGCGTTCCCAGCTGCGCCGCGCCAAGCAGCGCACCGCACCGCCAGACGTCGCCCTGCCCGTCTTCGCCGACCGCGAGCGCGGCTTCCGTCACCTGGTCGAGGCCGCCTGGGCCCGTCGGATCCCGGTCGGCGAGCAGCCGACCCGGCCGCTGCCGGACTACGCGATCGGCGAACGGTTCCTCGACAGCGTCGACGCGCTCGAGGGCATCGCCGTCGACAAGATCGCCGACGTGGTCATGGAGGTGCTCACCGGCCTCGCGGAGCAGTCGACCGGCCGCGAGCTGCACCAGCTGCGCACCTCTGCCGGGGGCAACGCCGCGCCACAGTCCCGCCCCGACGGCGCGGTCTGCTATCGCGTCTCGATGCAGATCCACACGCCCAGCGCCCGCCGGCTGCACTTCTGGAAGTGCCCCGACGGCACCATCGAGCTCTCTCGCGTCGTCGTCCACGACGACATGGAGCCCTAGGGATCGCTCGGGCTCAGCCCCAGCACCAGGTCAGCAGCCCGATGAGCGGGTCCGGGATCGACTCGAGCTCGACGGCCTCGCCGAGGATGGCGCCGTAGCGGATCTTGCGTCCCGATGCGGTGCCGAAGAAGCGGTGCAGCTGGTCGGCGACCTCCTCGCCGCGGTGCTCGGGCTGGTTCTGCAGCGTACGGAACTTGCCGCCCTCGCCGTTGGCCTCGAGGATCTCGACGATCCGCGCTGCCCCGATCGCCCGGATCATCTCGTCCTCGAGGTCGCGCCGGCACGCGAAGAACCCCTGCCCGGAGAGGTCCTCGCCGACCTGCCGCCCGAGCGCGTTGGTGACGAAGTGCTCCTCGGCCTCGTCGTAGAGCCCGCCGACCCGATGCCCCGCCGCCGTCGTCTCCCGGATGAATCGACCCGCGTTCCCGGCGCCGTTCATGGAGACGACCTCGATCCCGAGCTCGACGAACTCCACCCCGTAGCGCGGAGCCAGCGCCTCCACCAGAGCCTTGTCCGACTCCCCCTCGACAAGCAGCGTGATCGGTCGCGTCATGGCGCACACCTTAGAAGAAGGTACGCCGCCGCGCCTGTTCCATATATGCAACAACTCGACCTAGGGTTGCATATATGGAACAGGACGTCGGCCGCCTGGTCGCCGAGTGCATCGAGCACTCGGGCCTCAACGCGCGCCAGGTGGCTGCGCGCGCAGGCGTGGCCGCGTCGACCGTCCATCGGATCCTCAACGACCAGGTCAGTCCGTCGGTCGCGACGCTCCACAACATCACCGCCGCCTGCGGGCTCGACCTGACGATGAGCACCTCGACGCTGGCCTCCCCGGCAGCCGCCGCGGCGGCGCGAGCCATCCTCGACGAGGACTACCCGGCCGACGTGGCCCCCGAGATCGACCAGTGGGCCGCGCGGCTCGATGCCTGGACCGACGGCGACCCGGTCCAGATCATCGAGGAGGCGGGGCGCGCCTCCGGTGTACTCCACCGCCCCGACGCGATCCGGCTCAGCGGAGAAGCGACCATCGGCCGGCTCGCCTCCGCCGGGGACGCCTCGGGCCTGCGGTGGGCAGTCTCCGGGGCGGCTGGCCTGGACCTCCCCGCTTTCGACGAGGCCGTCCCCCGGATCTCGGTCCTGTGGTGCGAAGATCCGAGCGCGATCAGGCCCCTTCTCACGGGCGGCACCCTCCGTCCGGCGTCAGCCCCGCACCGTTCCACCGTAGTCATCGCCGCCGCCGAACCCGACCTGTTTCTCGGTACGTTCGAGCGCGATCGGGTGGTCTATGCGGCCCCGATCCAGATCGCGATCGACGCCATCTCGGTCGGTGGCGACGCCGCGGCCCGCGCCCGCGAGGAGATCCGGACATGGTGACGAAGCAGCCCCGCTGGGCACCGGACCCCGAGACGTACGCTGCCCGCAAGCCGACCACGAACGACACCTACCGGGAGGTCGCGGACCGCGACGCCCAGGTGCGCGACACCGGCATCTGGTGGACCGAGGTCGACACCGCCCGCATCCTCCCGAGCGACACCGACCGCG
>JALZDD010000076.1 GCA_030862715.1 Actinomycetota bacterium
TCTTCACCGTCTACACCTACCGCAGCCTGCGGTCGAACATCAGCACCGTCAGTCTCGGCGAGAAGGCTGCTGACGTCGGCCCGAAGGAACCGATCAACATCCTCGTGATGGGTTCGGACAGCCGCGACTGCAAGGGGTGTGGTGTCGACGGCGAGAGCGGTGGTGGTTCGGACACCAACATCCTGCTGCACCTGTCCGCCAACCGGAAGTTCGCCTACGGAGTCTCGATCCCGCGAGACACGATGGTGAACCGGCCCTCGTGCAAGACCGAGGACGGCAAGACCGCCCCGGCTGAGTACGTGCGGTGGAATGCTGCGTACGCGACAGCGGGTCCGACCTGCACGATCGAGCAGCTGGAGTCCGTGGCCAGCGAGATGTGCGGCGCGAAGTGCGACGTCACCGTCAATCATCTGGTGGTGGTGGACTTCGCGAGCTTCAAGGGCATGGTCGATGCTCTCGAGGGCGTGGACGTCTGTCTGCCCTCGGCGGTCGACGATCCCTATACGGGTGCTCACTTCAAGGCAGGGGAGCAGACTCTCAGCGGCAAGAAGGCTCTCGAGTACGTCCGGATGCGGCATGGCATCAGAGCCGACACCGGGAAGACCCTCGGTGACGGTGGTGACCTTGACCGGTCCAAGCGGCAGCAGGCTTTCATCGGCGCGATGGCGGCCAAGCTGCTGTCCGGCGACACGCTGTCCAGCCCCACGAAGGTGCTCAGCTTCCTGAACGCTGCCACCAAGGGCTTGACCATGGACGAGAGCCTCAAGGACAACCTCGACACGATGGCGCAGATCGGCTCTGGTTTCCAGAGCATCGGGATGGAGAACATCAAGTTCCTCACCATCCCCACGGTCGCCGATCCTCAGAATCCTGAAGCCACTGTGGTCCTCGATGAGGAGAAGGCTAGGAACGTCTTCAGGGCGATCGCGAACGACAAGCCGTTGACCAAGAAGATCGCCGCTGGGGCGCTCGACGCCGGCGAGGCCTCGGGCAAGAAGAGCAAGAGCTCGGGCGACGGCGACGCAGCTCCAGACGACACCGCGACCGACGGCGAGACCGCGGAGACGTCACCCAGCGACGAGGCCGCGTCCGGCGAGTCGTCGGACACCGCCTCGGGCGGTGCCAGCAGTGGTGCTTCCGAGGAGGAGCTCGCCCAGATCGCCGAAGAGGCGAAGGCGGCACGCGAGCGTGCGGGACTCTGCTGATGGCCGAGGAAACCTCGCCCGAGACGGAAGGGCCGAACGAACCGGAGGAGCCGGAGTGGAAGCGCAAGCAGAGGCTGGCGCGGATCTTCGGGGACGTACTACCCGAGACGACCAGCGACGAGCGGGAGTCGTCGGAGGAGTCGGAGGAGTCGGCGTCGGATCGATGGCTGAAATCGCAGGTGCCGCCACACCACGGTGGGTGAGACGGCACCTGGGCGCGAATGCGTCAGCGAACGCTGAGGCTGTCGCGGATCTGCTTGAGGATGTCGATCTCGGTCTCGCCCGGGTCGGGGTCCGGGAAGTAGCGCTCCTTGGCGGCGGTGTAGGGCTTCACGATCATGAAGTAGACAACCGCAGCCATGATGACGAAGGCGATGACGGCCGTCAGCCAGGCGCCGAGGCTCACCCCGCCCGGCTCGTAGTTTGAGAAGTCGGGCGTGCCGCCGACCTTGCCGATCAGGTCCATGATGACGTCGACCGTCGCTGTGACGACCGAGGCGAACGCGGCACCCATGATGAAGGCGACCGCGAGTTTGATCAGGTCGCCCTGGAGCAGGAACTTCTTGAAACCGTCCATGTCTTGCTTTCTCCTGTTGCTCATTGTGTGAGGTGAAGGAGACCCCGGATGTGGCGTGCGTTGGCTGTCAGTACGCAAAGGTGAGGTAGCCACCCACCCCTGCTGATGTGACGTCCTCGACGCTGTCCTCGGCGACTCCGACGATGACCAGACGTCCCGCCGAAGTGTTCGTGACGCCAAACCCCTCGGTCTTTCCCTGTGCCATGGAATCATTACGGTTCGGCTCCGCGGCTTGAGGGAGGCTGAGGATCAGCGTGTCGTTGGTGACCAGGGCGGTCTCGGCGGTGGCGGGGTCGGTTGCGTAGAGGTCGACGGTGTCGCCGACGTGGAGCAACCCGGCCATCTCGGCGTCGGGGAGCCGGACCGGGACGGCCACCAGGTCGGGGTGTCCCTCGGTCAGAGCAGGACCCACGAGACGTACGTCGGTGACGGGCTCGCCGCGCCGCAGGGGCGCCGCGAGGCGCTCACCGAGCGGCGCTTCAGCGAGGTCGACGGGCACGTTGGCGGGGTCGGTCGAGACGTCGGTGAGGTCGGCGGCGGTGAGGACCGTGCCGACCGGCAGATCTCGGGAGGCGACCGCCATCGTCGAGGTGTCGGGTGGGTCCGGCCGAGTGGCCGAGAACCCGATCGCGACCGCCGAGGCGGTCAGCAGGAACGCCAGCAGGCGTCGAT
>JALZDD010000104.1 GCA_030862715.1 Actinomycetota bacterium
CCCACCAGGCCGTGGTGGTCGGACTCCAGCCTGAAGGTCGCGTGGCGGGTGGAGGTGGCGGTGGAGCTCGAGCCGAGGAGCCAGTCGATGGTGCCGCCGCCGTCGTGGGTGGCCCAGCCCTGCGGGGGCGCGCCGAGGGTCTCGAAGGAGGAGGTCATCCCGGCCTTGTTCATCAACGGCTTCGGGCCCCACGGATCCCCGTTGCCACCGTTGCGGGGGTAGGGAGAGTTGAGGTCGCCGGCGACGAGGACCGGGCCGTACTTCTGCAGCCCCTGCGCCAGCCCCGCCAGCTTCGCGAAGCCGCGCTGGGCCTCGTCCTTACGGGCCTGCGGGCTGTTGGCGGGCGAGGTCATCGTGTGCGTCGAGATCACCGAGATGCGCCCGGAGCCGTCGCTGCTGGCGAGGACCACCCAGGTGGCGTACCTGTTGTCGTTCTTGACGCCGGTGACCGGCTTGGTGAGCTGGACGGTGCCCTTGTCGACGGCCACCCAGCGGTCGGTGCGCCACATGACGACCGGGCTGAGGGCCTGGCTGCGGGTGCCGTACTCGTCCGCCGAGGCGCGGTAGGTGCCGTAGCCGCGCACCGAGATGTCGGAGACCGTACGTGACTGGGCCTCGTTCAACGAGACGAAGTCGGGCCCGTGCTTCATGACCTTGGCCAGGTCGGAGCGGTATCTCGAGCGGGACAGGGAGACCTTGATGTTGGCCTGCGCCAGGCGTACCTGCGGGCCGGAGACGGCGGCCGGGGAGGCGCCGGGCTGGCCGGCGCCGGGCAGCGCGCCGACCTGCCTGGTCCCCTCGAGGGTCTTGCCGATGTTCTTCTTCAGCCAGGCCGCGGGGTCGACCTGGTCCTGCAGGTAGCCGCCGCCGTGCGGGTGCACCTCGAAGTGGAGGTGGCAGCCGGTCGAGTTGCCCTCGCTGCCGACCTGCCCGATGACCTGCCCGGCCTTCACCGTCTGACCCGCGGCCACCGAGAGCGACTGCATGTGGCCGTACCAGGTGGTCAGGTTGCCGGGCGCCGTCTGCACCTTCACCAGCCAGCGTCCCGACCAGCCCCAGCTGCCGCCCGACTCGATCACGATGGTGCCGCCGTGGGCCGCCTGCACTGGCGTGCCGCACGGCGAGGAGTAGTCGTTGCCGGTGTGCATGTTGGCCCAGTTGGAGCCGGAGTTGCCGTAGTTGTCGTTGTCGATCGCGAGGCCGGCCTGGATGGGACGTACGACGCTGGTGCTGATCCCGGCCATGCCGATCGTGCACGCCACGTCGGTAACGGTGGCCGACAGGTCGGCGGCCGAGACCCCGTCGGCGAGCGCGGCGACGAGCGCCCGCGCCTCGTCCTCGTGCTGGGCGTACGCCAGTGGGAACGCCGATCGCTGCACCGCCTGCGCCGCCGCCGTGACCTGCATCTTGCGCCAGCCCGGGATGTCCAGGAGCCCGGTGTTGCCGGTGTGGGCGGCCACGCCGTAGAACGCCTGGGCGGACTTGACCGGGTTCATGATGTCGGCGACCGAGCCCCACCCGGAGACCGGGCGCTGCTGGAAGAGGCCGACCGAGTCGCGGTCGCCGTAGTCGAGGTTGCGCAGGGTGCTCTCCTGCATCGCGGTCGCGAGC
Organism: Actinomycetota bacterium; assembly: GCA_030862715.1. The sequence continues at coordinate 1,612 of JALZDD010000104.1, forward strand.
GCGATCACCCACCCGTAGGCGGGTACGCCGGACTGCTTGCCGACCGCCACGATGGTCCGGGCGTTCTGGATCTGCTCGGTGTTGAACCCGGCGATGCTGCCCTCGGGGATCTCACCGTCCGGCCCCAGGTTGCCCGCCTGGACCGCGTTGGAGCCGCCGACACAGCCCGACTCTGCCTGGTCCTGGTTGCTCTGCTCGGTGCTCGCCAGACCACCGATGAGGATCACCAAGGCACCCGTGACCACCAGGACGAGCGTGGCCGCGCCGGCCACGATTCCCCAGATCAGACGCGCCTTGAAGATCCACATGTCAGCCGCCGGGGAGGATGTTGGCGACGTACCAGACGTTGTCGACCAGCGTCAGGTAGACGATGACCTTGGGACCGTCGGTGGTGACCTCGACGCG
>JALZDD010000138.1 GCA_030862715.1 Actinomycetota bacterium
GGCCCGGGAGCTGACAGCTCCCGGGCCCGCGTTCGGCTTGCTGAGAGGCCTAGCTGCTCGCCAGGTCGGCGCCGAAGATCGCCGTCCCGGGGGTCAACAGACCCCGGGTGCGCGACCAGCCGCCCCAGACCCGCTCGTGGTCCTCGGGCCACTCGGGCTCGACCAGGTCGGTGATCCGGAACCCGGCACCGGCCAGCAGCGACACCCAGTCGCCGAGGGTGCGGTGGTGCTCGACGTACGACACCTTGCCGGTCTCGTCGTCGACCTCGACGTAGGGGGTGCGGTCCCAGTAGGACTGCGCGGCGATCAGGCCCTCGGGGCCGGGGTCGTCGGGGAACATCCACCGCGTCGGGTGGGTGATCGAGAACGCGAAGCGGCCGCCGGGCCGCAGGACGCGAGCGGTCTCGGCGAGCGAGTGGGCGATGTCGCTGACGAACTGCAGCGCCCCGAAGGAGCAGAAGACGACGTCGAAGGAGCCGTCCGCGAAGGGCAGGTCGGTCGCGGTGGCCTGCACCGCGGGGACCACCACGCCGGTCTGCTCATCGAGGCGCCGGGAGTGCTGGAGCTGGCGGCCCGACAGATCCAGGCCGATCGCGCGCCCGCCCTGCGTGTTCACCCACCGGGAGCACTGACAGGCGCCGGAGCCGAGCTCGAGCACGTCCTTTCCGCTGATGTCGCCGAGGATGCCGAGATCGGCCTCGGTCAGACCCTCCGGGCCCCAGACGAAACCGGCCTCACCGAGGAACGGTCCGTGCGTGGCTTGGTACTCGTCGGCGTAGCGGTCCCAGTCGGGGCCGTTCGCGCGGCGCGACTCGGCTTCACCGACCGTACGCCGCTCGGCTCTGACCACAGGGCCGGTTGTTCCGATGGTTTCGATCGCGCCGAAGGGATCGATGGGCGCCTCCGGTCGAACGACCGGGCTGATGGCTTGGTCCACCCCTACAGCGTAGGCCCAGCGCGGTGACGCCGACAGTTGGACGGAGCCTGTGACGGGAGCGTAGGCTAAGAAACTGCGTCTGAAGTCTGTCAGGGTCCCAGACCTAGCGGACCTTGGCTTGCTACCTCGGCTGCCGGCTCACACCGGGCGACGAAGCCTGTTGTGCTGGTGCCGGCGAGGGGCTGCCGACCTGAGATTTCAGATGTGTGTGACCCGACGATATCTGTCCACCCAAGGAAACCACCTCCCTTATGACGAGCACGCTCAACATTCCTCTTCCTGACTACGACGCGCCCCAGGTCGCGATCAACGACATCGGGTCGGAAGAGGACTTCCTCGCCGCGATCGACGAGACCATCAAGTACTTCAACGACGGCGACATCGTGGACGGTGTCATCGTCAAGGTCGACCGGGACGAGGTCCTGCTCGACATCGGTTACAAGACCGAAGGTGTCATCCCGTCGCGCGAGCTCTCGATCAAGCACGACGTCGACCCGTCCGAGGTTGTCGAGGTCGGCGACAAGGTCGAGGCCCTGGTGCTCCAGAAGGAGGACAAGGAAGGCCGCCTGATCCTGTCCAAGAAGCGCGCGCAGTACGAGCGCGCCTGGGGCACGATCGAGCAGGTCAAGGAGGAGGACGGCGTCGTCGAGGGCGCGGTCATCGAGGTCGTCAAGGGTGGTCTCATCCTGGACATCGGCCTGCGTGGCTTCCTCCCCGCCTCCCTCGTCGAGATGCGTCGCGTCCGCGACCTGCAGCCGTACGTGGGTCAGACCCTCGAGGCCAAGATCATCGAGCTCGACAAGAACCGCAACAACGTGGTCCTGTCGCGCCGTGCCTGGCTCGAGCAGACCCAGTCCGAGGTTCGCCACGGCTTCCTGACCCAGCTCCAGAAGGGTCAGATCCGCAAGGGTGTCGTCTCCTCGATCGTCAACTTCGGTGCGTTCGTGGACCTCGGCGGCGTCGACGGTCTCGTCCACGTCTCGGAGCTCTCCTGGAAGCACATCGACCACCCGTCCGAGGTCGTCACCGTGGGTGACGAGGTCACCGTCGAGGTTCTCGACGTGGACATGGACCGCGAGCGTGTCTCCCTGTCGCTGAAGGCGACCCAGGAGGACCCGTGGCAGCACTTCGCCCGCACCCACCAGATCGGCCAGATCGTCCCGGGTAAGGTCACCAAGCTGGTGCCGTTCGGTTCGTTCGTCCGTGTCGAGGAGGGCATCGAGGGCCTGGTGCACATCTCCGAGCTGGCCGAGCGCCACGTGGAGATCCCCGAGCAGGTCGTCCAGGTCAACGACGACGTCATGGTCAAGATCATCGACATCGACCTCGAGCGTCGTCGCATCTCGCTCTCGCTCAAGCAGGCCAACGAGACGGTCACCTCGACCGACGTCGAGGAGTTCGACCCGACGCTCTACGGCATGCCGGCCAGCTACGACGAGCAGGGCAACTACCTCTACCCCGAGGGCTTCGACCCGGAGACGGGCGAGTGGCTCGAGGGCTACGACGAGCAGCGTGAGAAGTGGGAGCAGCAGTACGCTCAGGCCCACGCTCGCTGGGAGGCCCACATCAAGCAGCAGCAGGAGGCCGCCGAGAAGGCTGCCGAGGCCGGCGAGGCCACCTCCTACTCCTCGGGTGGCTCGGTCGACGAGACCGTCTCCGAGGACGAGGGCGGCTCCCTCGCCTCCGACGAGGCGCTGCAGGCGCTTCGCGAGAAGCTGACCGGCGGTCAGTGAACGCGGAGCTGATGCTCTGAAAACGCACGAATGCCCGGCCCCTTCGAGGGGCCGGGCATTCGGCGTTCTAGGGCCACCTGACGGCTGGCAGGCTGCTCAGCGGCTCGAAGGCCGGGTCTGTGGCGTGCGACCGGGGCGCGGTCTTGGGGCGGTCGCTGCGGATGGAGGCGAACGTGGCGTACGCGGCGACGGCGAGCAGGGCGATGAGGACGATGAGTGCTGTGTTCATGGCAGTAATTCTTCGCTACCAGGCATTCCTGCCACATTGGCAGAAATGCCTAAGTTGCGCGATTTCCTGCCACCTGGCACCCTTCTGAGGTGCTTAGGAACGTCGCTGCGGTGATCTGGGACGGTGTCGCCCCCTTCGAGTTCGGGGTCGTGTGCGAGGCTTTCGGGCTCGACCGCACCGACGACGGGGTGCCGTTGCTGGAGTTCGGTGTCTGCTCGCTCGAGCCCGGCTTGGTGCGTTCCAACCTGGGCTTCGGGATCGAGGCCCCGTACGGCCTGGAGCGGGCCGATGAGGCCGATCTGGTGTGTGTGCCGGCCATGCGAAGGGGCGACCCGGTCCCGCCGCGGGTGGCTGAGACGCTGCTGCGCGCCTATCACCGTGGTGCCCGGATCCTGACCGTCTGCGGCGGGGCGTTCGCGCTGGGGGCGGCGGGTCTGCTCGACGGGCGTGAGTGCACCACCCACTGGAAGTACACCGACGAGCTCGCGGAGAGGTTCCCCGAGGCGAAGGTGGTGCCCGAGGTGCTCTACGTAGATACCGGGCAGATCATCACCAGCGCCGGCACCGCCGCCGGGCTGGACGCGTGCCTGCACATCTGGCGCCAGGAGTACGGCGCAGCGGTCGCCTCCGCCGTGGCCCGCCGCATGGTCGTGCCGCCCCAGCGCGACGGTGGTCAGGCGCAGTTCATCTCCCACCCCGTGCCAGAGGTCGACGCCGAGACGCTCGGTCCGCTGCTGGCCTGGATCGTGGAGAACCTCCACGAAGAGCTCGACGTGGACTCGCTTGCCCATCGAGTGCTGATGTCGTCGCGTACGTTCGCCCGTAGGTTCCGCGCTGAGACCGGCGCGACGCCCTACGCCTGGATCACCGCCCAGCGGGTCCGCCGGGCCGAGGAGCTGCTGGAGCGCACCGACCGGTCGGTGGAGTGGATCGCGGGCGAGGTCGGCTTCGGCAACGCCGCGGCCCTGCGCCACCACTTCACCCGGGTGCGGGGGCTCTCCCCGCAGGCCTACCGGCGCCGGTTCGCCTGCAGCGACAGCCTCGACTCGGCGATGCCCGCCTAGGCGCCGTCAGGTGCCGACAGCGGCCCCCATTAGGTTGGGGCCCATGCGCGTAGGACTCACCGGCGGGATCGCCTCGGGGAAGAGCACGGTGTCGGAGCTGCTGGCCGGGCTCGGGGCGGTGATCGTGGACTCGGACAAGATCGCCCGGGAGGTCGTCGAGCCCGGTACGCCGGGGCTCGCCCAGGTCGTGGCGGAGTTCGGGCCGTCGGTGCTGACCGAGTCCGGTGCGCTCGACCGGGCCAAGGTGGGGGAGATCGTCTTCGCCGACGAGGGCGCCCGCGGGCGGCTCAACGCGATCGTGCACCCGTTGGTCGGGG
>JALZDD010000195.1 GCA_030862715.1 Actinomycetota bacterium
AGATCGATCTCGATCTCTTCGACGCCGGCGATGGCCCGTACGTCGTTGCCGGCCGACAGGGCGGCCTGCTTGCCGGGGTCGGCGACCTCACGGCGGTCACCGGCCGAACGCGACAGGGAGGTCTCGCCACCGCGGGCGGCGGACTCGGCCTCGATCGCGGCGCGCTGGGCGTCGGTGAGCTCGGGGATGTCGGCGGCTGCCGACTCACCTGCGCTGAGCGTCGGGTCGTCGGTGGCGGGCCCGGTGTAGGCCACCCCACCCGCGACTGCGGCGCCGGTCCCGCCGAGGGCGAGGACGGAGAGGAGGAGGGTTGTCTTGGCGGTCGTACGCGCAGCCTTGTGCGGAACGTCGACAAGCGGATTCGCTGGCGCACCGCGATGTCGCGGGGCACGATGAACTGGCTTGGTCACGGGCTCTCATTCGGGGGCTGAGGCATTACAGACCCGCAAACAATGCATGAGCACCAACCCCGTATCAAACCGGACGCACCGTTTGTAGGTCAGAAATGACCGTCCTGAGCATCACTTCCGTAACATGAGTCACAGAAATCACAACGGCCCCAGACCTTACAGGTCCGGGGCCGTTGACGTGACAAGGATTACGGGACGACGTTCTCCAGCATCTCGGTGACCAGCGCGGCGATCGGCGAGCGCTCGGAGCGGGTCAGGGTCACGTGGGAGAAGAGCGGGTGCCCCTTCAGCTTCTCGATCACCGCGACCACGCCGTCGTGGCGTCCGACCCGGAGGTTGTCACGCTGGGCGACGTCGTGGGTGAGCACGACCTTCGAGTTGGCACCGATGCGGGAGAGCACCGTCAGGAGCACGTTGCGCTCCAGCGACTGCGCCTCGTCGACGATCACGAACGAGTCGTGGAGCGACCGGCCGCGGATGTGGGTCAGCGGCAGCACCTCCAGCATGCCCCGGTCGATGATCTCGTCGATCACGTCCTGCGTGGTCACCGCGGAGAGGGTGTCGAAGACCGCCTGGCCCCACGGCGACATCTTCTCGCCCTCGGTGCCGGGCAGGTAGCCGAGCTCCTGGCCGCCGACGGCGAAGAGCGGGCGGAAGATGAGCACCTTCTTGTGCTGGTTGCGCTCCATGACCGCCTCCAGGCCGGCGCACAGCGCCAGCGCGGACTTCCCGGTGCCGGCCCGGCCACCGAGGGAGACGATGCCGACCTCGGGGTCGAGCAGCATCTCGAGTGCGATCCGCTGCTCCGCGGAGCGGCCGTGGATCCCGAAGACCTCCCGGTCTCCGCGGACGAGGTGGACCTGCTTGTCCGGGCCGACCCGGCCGAGCGCGGTGCCGCGGTCCGACATCAGCACCAGACCGGTGTGGCAGGGCAGGTCGCGGGCCGTGTCGAGGTCGAGGACGCCGTCGTCGTAGAGCTCGTCGAGGTCCGCGGCGGCGACGTCCAACTCGGCCATCCCGGAGTAGCCCGGGTCGGAGTCGTTGATCCGCTCACCGCGGTAGTCCTCGGCCTTCAGCCCGACCGCGGACGCCTTGATCCGCATCGGCAGGTCCTTGGAGACCAGGGTGACGTCGAGCCCGTCGCCCTTCAGGTTGCGCGCGACCGCGAGGATCCGAGTGTCGTTGTCCCCGAGCCGGAATCCGCTCGGCAGCGACGACGGGTCGGTGTGGTTGAGCTCGACGCGGATGGTGCCGCCCGTCTCTCCGACCGGGACCGCGGTGTCCAGGCGGCCGTGGGTGATCCGCAGCTCGTCGAGCTGCCGGAGTGCGGAGCGGGCGAAGTAGCCCAGCTCCGGATGGTGCCGCTTTCCCTCCAGCTCGGTGATCACCACCACCGGGAGCACGACCTCGTGCTCGGCGAAGCGCGTCATGGCCTTCGGGTCCGAGAGCAGGACGCTGGTGTCGAGAACGAACGTACGCACTGAAGGCGACTCGCTCTCGGAGGGAGAAGACTCCGACGCCGGTGTCGGAGCGGCCGACGTATCGGCCTCGGTGACATGCTCGTTCGTGGTTCGGTTGGCCACGCGGATCACCTCTCGCGACCGGCTCATACACCCATGAGTCCGGTCATTTCATCACTAATCAGATGGACCGGACGGTGGACCGTCAGTCGGGGTGCCGACCGCCTCACACCCGTCGGGATCGATGAGATCCTGACGCAGGTTCGGTTCGTGACTACTCACGTAACGGGCCTCCAGGTGCGACGGGAATTTGTTCCCCGCCGTTGGTACAACGCTACGACGCCGGACCAA
>JALZDD010000209.1 GCA_030862715.1 Actinomycetota bacterium
CGGCCTCCTGGAGCCCGAAGGACTCCAGCAGCTCCTCCGAGGCGGCCCGGGCGGACTTGCCGGACATGCCCAGCAGGCGGCCGAAGAGGACCAGGTTCTCGGTGGCGGTGAGGTTCTCGTCGACGGAGGCGTACTGCCCGGTCACGCCGACGAGCTGACGCACCTGGTGGGGGTGCGCCTTGACGTCGACCCCGAAGATCTCCGCTTTGCCGGCATCGATCGGAAGCAGGGTCGCGAGCATCTTCAAGGTGGTGGTCTTGCCGGCGCCGTTGGGGCCCAGCACGCCGAAGACCTCTCCGCGGCGGATCTCGAGGTCGATCCCGTCGACCGCGGTGAAGTCTCCGAAGGTCTTGACCAGACCTGAGGCCGATACGGCCAGTTCGGTGGTGGTTGTCATGCTCCCAGGGTGTGGGGCGCCGGTTTCAGGGCGCCTTCACCGTGGTTTCACGGCTGCCGGCCCGGTTTCAGCGGGCTGCGTCGAGGCGGGCGAGGACGTCGTCGAGGTCGTCGCCGACCACCAGCGACTCGGCGGGGGAGCCGTGCAGGAAGCCCGCCCCGGCGATGCGCTCCATCATCTCCACGAGCGGGTCCCAGAAGCCGTTGACGTTGAACAGGCCGACCGGCTTGCCGTGCAGCGAGAGGGTCTGCCAGGTCCAGACCTCGAAGAGCTCCTCGAGGGTGCCGATCCCGCCGGGGAGCGCGAGGAAGGCGTCGGCGCGCTCGGCCATGAGCGCTTTGCGCTCGTGCATGGTGTCGACCACGACCGTCTGCATCCCCGGCGCGCCTTCGACGCGACCCCACTCGCGTTCGACCATGAACCGTGGGATCACGCCGAAGACCTTGCCGTTGCCGTCGATCGCGCCCTGGGAGATCTGGCCCATCAGGCCACCGCCGCCCGCTCCGTAGACGAGCTCGATCTCGCGCTCGGCGAGCCCCTTGCCGACCTCGTAGGCCCTCTCCGAGAGCGCCGGGTCGTTGCCGTCGCGGGAGCCGAGAAAGACCGCAAGGTGCTTGATCATGGGCGTGAGATTAGTCGTCGTCGGTGATCGCCTGGTTCGTCAACGCGCGGAAGCGCTCGTAGATGTCCGTGTCGCCGGTGACCTGGATGCCCTCGTCGTCGCGGCGGCGCCAGAGCCAAGCGTCCAGGTCGGCCGCGGTGCCTTCGATGACCACGTCGGGCTCGGTCCCGGCCGGGATCTCGTCCTGGGAGACGACGCTGAGGTCGGGCTCGTCCTCGAGGCTGTCGCCGTCGGGTCGGGTGCCGGAGACCAGGCCGAGCTCGACCCAGGTCTGGGTGTCGGTGTCGACCGCGTCGACGCGTACGTACTGACCGCCTCCGGCGAAGCTCGCCCACTCGGGCTTCCCGCCGTAGAAGACGTCGAGGATCTCGTCGATCCCGTCGGCGGCCAGGGCCGGGTCGAGCGGCGTCACGGCGCCGGCGGTGAGCTCGGCGTCGAGGCGGTGGATGAGGATCTCGTGGGCCTGCCTCCGGTAGGTGAAGGCGGCGGTCTGCTGCGGCGACCAGGACCAGGTGGGCTCCTCGGGCGCGGTCTGCTCCAGGGTCTTGAGGAACGTGGCGTTGAGCTCGTCGAAGCGGGCGAGCAGGTCCTGGTAGGTCGCGTCCTCCGGGCGCTCCGGCGCGGGATAGGTCTCGCTGGTGGGCTCGGCCGGCCGGGTCTCCAGGACGTACGTCCAGAAGTGCTGCACCTCGCCGGCGACATGCCACAGCAGGTCGGCGGCGGTCCACTCCGGAGCGGTCGGGACCGGGGCGGTGGGGTCCGTGTCTGCGAGTACGGCACGGAAGCGCGCCGACTCCGACCGGATGTGGTCGAGGTAGGCGGTGGGGGTGAGGCGGGTTGTCATGGAGCGAACACTAAAGGCCGACGTCTCAATCTCCGAACGGGTTTTGCGAGATGCATGCAGCCTGACGTATGTTCATACACATGACGAAGAAGCGCGTCGCCGTCGCCGGTGCCAGTGGATATGCCGGAGGTGAGCTGCTCAGGCTGCTGCTGGCCCACCCCGAGGTGGAGATCGGCGCCCTGACCGCCGCCTCCAGTGCGGGCAAGACCCTGGGGAGCCTCCAGCCCCACCTGATCCCGCTCGCCGACCGAGTGCTCGAGCCCACCAACGCCGAGACCCTCGCCGGTCACGACGTCGTCTTCCTGGCGCTGCCGCACGGGGAGTCCGGGCCGATCGCGGCCGGTCTTCCCGACGACGTGGTCGTGATCGACTGCGGGGCCGACTACCGGCTCGCCAACGCCGAGACGTGGACGAAGTTCTACGGCACCGACCACGCCGGCACCTGGCCCTACGGTCTCCCTGAGCTCCCCGGTCAGCGGGCAGCGCTCACCTCGGCCAACCGGATCGCGGTGCCGGGCTGCTTCCCGACCGTCTCCACCCTGGCCCTCGCGCCGGCGGTCGAGGCCGGCATCGTCGAGCCCGAGGTCGTCGTGGTCGCCGCCACCGGCACCAGCGGCGCCGGGAAGTCGTCCAAGCCGCACCTGATCGGTGCCGAGGTCATGGGCAACGTCAGCGCCTACGGGGTCGGCGGCGTCCACCGGCACACCCCCGAGATCGTCCAGAACCTCTCCGGACTGGTCGACGGCGACGTGTCCGTCTCGTTCACCCCGGTGCTGGTGCCGATGCCGCGCGGCATCCTGGCGACCTGCTCGGCCAAGCTCGGCGACGGTGTGACGGCGGCCGATGCGCGTGCCGTCTACGAGAAGGCGTACGCGGACGAGCCCTTCGTCCACCTGCTCCCCGAGGGCCAGTGGCCCCAGACCCAGGCGGTGCTCGGCTCCAACGCGGTCCACCTGCAGGTGACCGTCGACGAGGCCGCCGGGCGGCTGGTCGTCGTCGGCGCCGAGGACAACCTCGCCAAGGGCACCGCCGGGGGAGCGATCCAGTGCATGAACCTGGCGCTCGGCCTCGAGGAGACCACCGGGCTGACCACAGTGGGAGTCGCGCCGTGATCGATCTGGAGACCGTCGCCCACGAGCCCGGTCGGCCCGACCCCGCCAAGGCGCGTACGCTCGCCGGCGCGCTGCCGTGGCTGAAGGAGTATCACGGCAAGATCGTCGTGGTGAAGTACGGCGGCAACGCCATGACCGACGACAAGCTCAAGCGTGCCTTCGCCGAGGACATCGCCTTCATGCGGTTCGCCGGCTTCAAGCCGGTCGTCGTCCACGGCGGCGGCCCGCAGATCTCGAGCATGCTCGGCCGGCTCGGCATCGAGTCGGAGTTCCGCGGCGGGCTGAGGGTGACCACCCCGGAGGCCATGGACGTCGTGCGGATGGTTCTGGTCGGCCAGGTCCAGCGTGAGCTCGTCGGGCTGATCAACGAGCACGGCCCGCTGGCCGTCGGGCTCTCCGGCGAGGACGCCGGACTCTTCACCGCCGAGCCGGCCAGCACCGTCATAGACGGTGAGGAGGTCGACCTCGGCCAGGTCGGCGAGGTCGTCGACGTACGTCCCGAATCTGTCCTCGACCTCATCCAGGCCGGCCGGATCCCGGTCGTCTCCAGCGTCGCGCCCGACGTGGACGGCGCCGTCTACAACGTCAACGCCGACCGCGCGGCCTCGGCCTTGGCGGTCGCGCTCGCGGCCGAGAAGCTGCTGGTCCTGACCGACGTCGAGGGCCTCTACCTCGACTGGCCCGACCCCGAGGAGGTCATCGGCGAGATCAGTCCGGAAGCCCTGGAGGGCATCCTCCCGGAGCTGGCCAGCGGGATGATCCCGAAGATGAGCGCCTGCCTCGAGGCGGTCAAGGGCGGTGTCAAGCGCGCCACCGTCGTCGACGGCCGCGCCGAGCACGCCGTGCTGCTGGAGCTGTTCACCGCCGAGGGGGTCGGCACCCAGGTGCTCCCCGGCGTCACCACCAAGACCCGCAAGGCAAGGGAGCTCGACAAGTGACCACATACTCAGAGCGCTACGCCGGCGCCTTGATGAACACCTTCGGCGCTCCCAAGCTCGTCCTCACCCGAGGCGAGGGCGCGCACGTGTGGGACGAGGACGGCAAGGAGTACGTCGACCTGCTGGCCGGTATCGCCGTCAACGCGCTCGGCCACGCCCACCCGGCGCTGGTCTCTGCGGTGACCTCCCAGATGGAGTCCCTCGGCCACGTCTCCAACTTCTTCACCTCCCACCCGCAGGTCGAGCTGGCCGAGGCGCTGCTCGCCCGGGTTCCCGGAGGCGAGAGCGGGCGGGTCTTCTTCACCAACTCCGGCACCGAGGCCAACGAGGCGGGCTTCAAGCTCGCCCGGCGCACCGGGCGGAAGCACATCGTGGCTGCTCAGGGCGCCTTCCACGGCCGCTCGATGGGTGCCCTGGCGCTGACCGCCAAGGAGGCCTACCGGGCGCCGTTCGAGCCGCTGCCGGGCGAGGTCACCTTCGTCCCCTACGGCGACACTGAGGCGCTGGCCGCCGCGGTCACCGACGAGACGGCGGCGATCATCCTCGAGCCGATCCAGGGTGAGGCCGGCGTCATCGTGCCGCCCGCCGACTACCTGAGGACCGCGCGGGCCGTCGCCGACGAGCACGGCGCCCTGCTCTGGCTCGACGAGGTGCAGTCCGGCCTGGGCCGCACCGGCCGCTGGTTCGCCCACGAGACCTCCGGCGTCACCGCCGACATCGTCACCCTCGCCAAGGGCCTCGGTGGCGGCTTCCCGATCGGTGCCTGCATCGGTCTGGGCCGGGCCGCGACGCTTTTCGAGCCCGGAAACCACGGCACTACCTTCGGTGGCAATCCGGTCGCCTGCGCGGCCGGCCTCGCGGTGGTCAACACCATCGAGGCCGACGGGCTCCTCGAGCACGTCACCGTGCTCGGGCAGAAGCTGCGCGACGGCCTCGCCGCCGACCCGCGGGTCACCAGGGTCGAGGGGGAGGGCCTCTTCATCGGAGTGGTTCTCGCCGGTCTCGACTCGGGAGCCGTCGCTTCGGCAGCCCTCGAGGCGGGCTTCATCCTCAACAACGCCACGCCCGAGCGGATCCGGATCGTCCCGCCGCTCGTGCTCACCGAGGACGACGCCGAGAGCCTCCTGGCCGCCTGGCCGGCCATCCTCGACGCGGCCCAGGAAGCGGGGGCGAAGTGACCAGACACTTCCTCCGCGACGACGACCTCACCCCGGCCGAGCAGGCCGAGGTGCTGGCGCTCGCGGCTGCGATGAAGCAGGATCCCTACGCCGCCAAGCCGCTCGCCGGCCCGGTGACCGTGGCCACGATCTACGACAAGCCGACGCTGCGCACCCAGGCGTCGTTCTCCTCCGGGATCGCCGAGCTCGGCGGCCACTCGATGCTCGTCGACGGCCGCCTGGCCGGGATCGGCGAGCGGGAGTCGGTCGCCGACGTCGCCCGGGTGCTCGGTCGGCAGGCGGGCGAGATCGTGTGGCGTACGTTCGCGCAGTCGAGCATCGAGGAGATGGCGGCGTACGCCGGGGTGCCGGTCATCAACGCATTGACCGACGAGTTCCACCCTTGTCAGCTGCTCGCCGACCTGCTGACGGTGCGAGAGCACAAGGGATCCCTGGCGGGCCTGACCGCGGCCTTCCTCGGTGACGCGGCCTGCAACATGGGCAACTCCTGGGCGCTGGCCGGAGCGATCGCCGGGATGCACGTCCGGTTCGGCGCGCCGGACGGCTACGCGCCCGACGCTGAGGTGCTGGTCCGGGCGAAGGAGATCGCCGAGGAGACCGGCGGCTCGGTCACGGTGACCTCGGACCCGGTGGCGGCGGCAGCCCGGGCCGACGTACTCATCACCGACACCTGGGTCTCGATGGGCAAGGAGAGCGAGGCGGCCGCGCGGGCCGCGGTCTTCTCGCCCTACGCGCTCACCACCGACCTGCTCGGCCACGCCGACCCCGACTCGGTCGTACTGCACTGCCTGCCCGCCTACCGTGGCAAGGAGATCGAGGCCGAGGTGCTCGACGGTCCGCGGAGCCTGGTGTGGGACGAGGCGGAGAACCGGCGCCACGCCCAGAAGGCGATCCTGGCCTTCCTGTGGGAGCGACGATGACGACCAACGAGACCCAGCGGCCCGCGACCAAGGGCGCGCGCCAGTCCCTGATCGCCGACATCATCTGGGGCAGGGAGATCCGGTCCCAGACCGAGCTCTCCGAGGCGCTGCTCGCCCACGGGGTCCACGTCACGCAGGCGACGCTGTCGCGTGACCTGGACGAGCTCGACGCGGTGAAGGTGCGGGCCCCTTCCGGTGCGCTGGTCTACGCGGTTCCCGGCGAGGGCGGTGACCGCACCGCCGTGGCCCCGGGGGAGTCGGCCAGCGGTCGCAGCAAGCTCGGCCGACTCGCCCGTGAGCTGCTGGTGAGCGCCGACGGCAGTGGGAACCTGGTGGTGCTGCGTACTCCTGCAGGGGGTGCCCAGTACTTCGCCTCCGCCATCGACCGGGCCGAATATCCCGACATCCTCGGCACCATCGCCGGCGACGACACCGTGCTCGTCATCGGCCGCGAGCCCAAGGGCGGCGCTGCACTCGTCAGCCGCTTCCTCAGCCTCGCCGGCAAGACCACAGACATTCCGTAAGTTTCGAAGCAAGGAGCAACATCTCGTGAGCAAGGTCCTGACCTCCCTTCCCAAGGGTGAGCGCGTCGGCATCGCCTTCTCCGGAGGTCTCGACACCTCCGTAGCGGTCGCCTGGATGCGCGACAAGGGCGCGGTGCCGTGCACCTACACCGCCGACATCGGGCAGTACGACGAGCCCGACATCTCCGGTGTCCCGGACCGCGCGATGGCCTACGGCGCCGAGATCGCCCGCGCCATCGACATCAAGCCGCAGCTCGTCGAGGAGGGCCTGGCCGCACTCGCCTGCGGCGCCTTCCACATCCGCTCCGGCGGCCGTGCGTACTTCAACACCACGCCTTTGGGGCGTGCGGTGCCCGGCACCATGCTGGTGCGGGCCATGCGGGCCGACGACGTCAACATCTGGGGCGACGGGTCGACGTTCAAGGGCAACGACATCGAGCGGTTCTACCGCTACGGCCTGATGGCCAACCCCGAGCTGCGCATCTACAAGCCGTGGCTCGACGCCGACTTCGTCCACGAGCTCGGCGGACGCCGCGAGATGTCTGCGTGGCTCGTCGCCCACAACCTGCCCTACCGCGACGCAGAAGAGAAGGCCTACTCCACCGACGCCAACATCTGGGGCGCCACCCACGAGGCCAAGACCCTGGAGCACCTCGACGTGTCGCTGGAGACGGTCGAGCCGATCATGGGCGTGAAGTTCTGGGACCCGTCGGTCTCCATCGAGACCGAGGACGTCTCGGTGTCCTTCGTCGAGGGCCGCCCGGTGGCGATCAACGGCAAGTCCTACGCCGACCCCGTCGAGCTGGTCTACGAGGCCAACGCGATCGGCGGCCGCCACGGCCTGGGCATGTCCGACCAGATCGAGAACCGGATCATCGAGGCCAAGTCCCGCGGCATCTACGAGGCGCCGGGCATGGCGCTACTGTGGGCGGCCTACGAGCGGCTGCTCAACGCGGTGCACAACGAGGACACCATGTCCAACTACTACAACCAGGGCCGCAAGCTCGGCCAGCTTCTCTATGAGGGCCGCTGGCTCGACCCGCAGGCGCTGATGCTGCGTGAGTCGATCCAGCGCTGGATCGCCTCGCTGGTGTCGGGGACCGTCACGCTCCGGCTGCGCCGCGGCGAGGACTACACGATCCTCAACACCGAGGGCTCGCACTTCTCCTACCACCCCGAGAAGCTCTCCATGGAGCGTGTCGAGAACGCCGCCTTCGGCCCCGTCGACCGCATCGGCCAGCTCACCATGCGCAACCTCGACATCGCCGACTCCCGCTCCAAGCTGGAGATCTACGCCGGCCACCCCCTCGACCAGGGCACCGTGCTCGTCGAGAACGGCACCCTCTTCGGCGAGCTGCCCGCCGGCGGCTTCGACCGCATCGCCGCCACCGACGGCAAGCCGCTCCCGGCCGCGCTTCCGGTCGAGGAGGCCGTCCTCGACGACACCATCCTCGACGAGGCCGCGCTGGAGGCGGGCAACGACTGATGTCGAACACACCTGCTAACACCACCAACGAGGGCAAGCTCTGGGGCGGCCGGTTCGCCGGTGGTCCGTCGCCTGAGCTCGAGGCGCTCTCGCGCTCGACGCATTTCGACTGGCGGCTGGCGCTCTACGACATCGCCGGGTCCCACGCCCATGCCAAGGCGCTGGGGGCGGCCGGGCTGCTCACCGGTGACGAGGAGAACGAGATCCACCGGAGTCTGGACGTTCTCGCCGACCGGTTCACCGCCGGGCGGCTGTTGCCGGCTGCCTCCGACGAGGACGTACACGGTGCGCTGGAGCGGCTGCTCATCGAGGAGATCGGTCCCGACGTCGGCGGCAAGCTGCGGGCCGGGCGCTCGCGCAACGACCAGATCGCCACCCTCTTCCGGAGCTATCTGCTCGACCACGAGCGGGTGCTGCGTGGGCTCGTGCTCGATCTCATCGAGGCGCTGGCCGCACAGGCCGACGAGAACATGGGCGCGATCATGCCGGGACGTACGCACCTCCAGCATGCCCAGCCGGTGCTGCTCTCCCACCACCTGATGGCCCACGCCTGGTCGCTGCTTCGCGACGTCGACCGGCTCAACGACTGGCAGGCGCGGGTCGTGTGCGACTCGCCGTACGGGTCCGGGGCGCTCGCGGGGCAGTCGCTCGGGCTCGACCCCGAGCTGGTCGCCTCCGAGCTCGGCTTCACCGGCTCGAGCGCGAACTCGATCGACGGGACCGCCTCGCGTGACTTCGTCGCCGAGTTCGCGTACGTGTGCGCCCAGATCGGCGTCGACATCAGCCGGATCGCCGAGGAGATCATCCTGTGGGCGACCAAGGAGTTCGACTTCGTCACGCTGCACGACTCCTGGTCGACGGGCTCGAGCATCATGCCGCAGA